>JARCRR010000150.1 GCA_029850565.1 Gallionella sp.
CTATCGGCACCATCGCCTCCATCAGCCCTCTGCTCGGCCTGTTCGGCACGGTAGTGGGGATGATCGAGATATTCGGTGCGCAGAATGCAGGGGGTGCAGCACCCGCCGAACTGGCGCACGGCATCTCCGTTGCTCTCTACAACACCGCATTCGGCCTGATCGTCGCAATACCTAGCATGATCGCCTACCGCCACTTCCGCTCCTCGGTGGATAGCTTCACCATCGAGATGGAACAGCAGGCGATCAAACTGGTCGAGATCGTGCACGGGGAACGCAGTAAATGAACTTCCGTCGTGGACGCAATCGCGAAGAGCCGGAGATCAATCTGATCCCGATGATCGACGTGTTGTTGGTCGTATTGATCTTTCTGATGGTCACCACCAGTTACGGAAAATTCTCTGAACTACAGATCAACCTGCCGCAAGCATCGGGTGAAGACAGCAAGGTGCCGGTCAGCAAACCCATCAACGTGGCGGTAGATGCCTCTGAACACTTCGCTATCAATGGCAGCCGTGCTTCTTTCAAAGACGTGAACGATTTTGCACAAGCCTTGAAGAAGGCAGCCGGAGACCAGACCGACCCTACCATAGTCATCAATGCCGATGCCAAAGCGCTGCATCAGTCAGTCATCAACATCATGGAATCGGCGCGTGTTGCCGGGTTCGGCCGTATAACCTTCACCACGCAAAGTCAAAGCAAGTAATCTCTAAACATGGAGCGGCTGCAACATCATTGGTACCGCCTCTCGCCGCTCCATCTGCTGCTCTATCCCGCCAGCCTAATCTTTCGCGCGCTCGTCGCTATCCGCCGCCTACTTTATCGTAGAGGCGCACTCGCTTCGGTGAAGCTACCCGTACCGGTCATCGTCGTCGGCAACATCAGTGTCGGCGGCACCGGCAAGACTCCGCTCACGCTGTGGATGGCGCAGCAACTCATTGATGATGGCTGGCATCCCGGAATCATCAGTCGCGGGTATCGATCATCAAAGAATGAGAGTCGTCCGCCACAATCGGTCGAGGCCGATGACTCGCCAGACAAGGTCGGCGACGAACCTTTGTTGATGGCACAACGAAAGCTATGCCCAGTATGGATAGGCCGCGACCGTCCCTCTGTCGCTTCGGCTTTGCTGCTGGCCCATCCTGAATGCGATGTCATCCTGAGCGACGATGGCCTGCAGCACTACCGATTACATCGAGATATTGAGATCGTTGTCATTGATGGCACACGGCGATTCGGCAACGGCATGTTGCTTCCGGCAGGCCCTCTGCGCGAACCTACATCCCGCCTGCAGAATGTCGACGCCATCGTAGTGAATGGTGGCGATGCTCAGCCACCCGAATTCGCCATGCGGTTGCAAGGAACGCGTTTCCATAACCTATTGAATCCGGAGATCGTCGTATCGGCTGGCGAATTTGCCGGACAACGCTTGCAGGCCGTCGCAGGCATCGGGCACCCTCAACGTTTCTTCGATCACCTGCATGAACTGGGCTTGAGTTGCTCAACGAAGGCTTTTTCCGACCATCATGAATTCATCCCGTCAGACCTTGATTTCGACGAGGCGGATGCCATACTCATGACGGAAAAAGATGCGGTAAAATGCGTCGCGTTCGCCACCGAGAAACACTGGGTGTTGCGAGTGGATGCACAAGTCAGCCCGGCTCTCGCCCAACTCATCATTAAAAAGGTCACCCCATAATGGACGCCAAACTGCTCGACATCCTTGTTTGCCCACTGTGCAAATCTCCTCTGATCTACCGCAAGGCAGAACAGGAGTTGATCTGTAAGGCAGACCGATTGGCCTATCCGATCCAAGACGATATCCCCGTGATGCTGGCTGACGAAGCACGCGCGGTGCCCGTCGAGGAAATCGAAAAACTCTGATGTTGCATTTCAAGGTCGTCATCCCTGCCCGCTTCGCTTCCACGCGCCTTCCGGGCAAGCCATTACTGGACATAGGCGGCAAACCGATGGTTATTCGCGTTGCGGAACAAGCAGCACAAAGCGGCGCACAACAGATTCTCATCGCTACAGATCACCAACCCATCGTCGAGGCGGCAAAGCAAAACAGCTTTGAGGCGTGTATGACACGTGTCGACCACACCAGTGGCACGGATCGCATCGCAGAAGTCTCCACACAACAAGGCTGGTCGGCTGACACCATCGTGGTCAATGTGCAGGGCGACGAACCCCTCATCCCGCCGTCGCTCATCCGTGCCGTCGCACAACATCTATACGAACACCCAGAGTGCGCCATCGCCACGGCTTGTCATCCCATCCATGACGAAGCCTCGATGCGCAACCCGAACATCGTCAAGGCGGTGCTGGATAAAAATGGCAATGCGCTCTATTTCAGCCGCGCCCCCATCCCTTGGCCGCGCGACGCTTACGCCCAAGGGCAACCACTACCTCAGAGCATCAATGTCCTGCGCCACATCGGCATCTATGCCTATCGCGCGAGCTTCCTGCGCGAGTTCGGCGATCTCACACCCGCGCCACTAGAACAAGTCGAGTCACTCGAACAACTGCGCGCGCTGTATCATGGCTACAAGATCGGCGTGACCATCACACAAGAAGCACCACCGAGCGGCGTCGATACAGAACAAGATCTACAATCCGCAAGAGAATCATTTAATACACATTCGAAGGAGAGAACATGAGACTGATACTTCTAGGTGCACCGGGAGCTGGTAAAGGTACGCAAGCCAACTACATCAAAGAGAAATTCAAGATCCCCCAGATCTCCACTGGCGACATGTTGCGAGCCGCGGTTAAGGCAGGCACCCCTCTGGGAGTGGCTGCGAAAAAAGTCATGGATGCGGGCGGTTTGGTTTCCGACGAGATCATCATCAATCTAGTGAAAGAACGCATCAAGGAAGCGGATTGCGCCAACGGTTTCCTGTTCGACGGCTTCCCTCGTACCATCCCTCAAGCACAAGCAATGAAAGATGCCGGCATCAAGATAGATTACGTGGTCGAGATCGACGTCGCCGACAAAGAGATCATCGACCGCATGAGTGGTCGCCGCGTGCATCTGGCATCGGGGCGCACCTACCATGTCATATTCAATCCTCCCAAAGTGGAAGGCAAAGATGACATCACTGGTGAAGAACTGGTACAACGTCCCGACGATGTGGAAGACACCGTGGTCAAACGTTTGAACGTCTACCATGATCAGACCAAACCATTGGTCGAATACTATTCCGCTTGGCAACAATCAGGCGTTCCCAATGCTCCCAAGGTCGTACACGTTCCCGGTGTTGGCGATGTGGATGCGATCCGCGACCAAATCTACCGCGTGCTTGGAGCTTGAGCATGGCAAGCAAGCCCATCCTGACACTCGAGGACGCGAAACGCATCGCTGCGGCGGCAGAGGCTGAAGCACAGAAGAATGGATGGAAAGTGGTAGTCGCGGTGGTTGATGACGGGGGTCATCTGCTCTATCTGCAACGTAGCCACGAGACACAGTGGGGCAGCGTTGAAACGGCCATCATGAAAGCCCATGCCGCAGTCGCTTTTCAGCGCCCCACCAAAGCTTCGGAAGATGCGGTATTGAGCGGCCGACTGATTCACCTTGCTTTGCCGGGGGTGATCCCTGCAGAAGGCGGTGTACCACTGGTTCGCGATGACATCATCATCGGCGGATTGGGTGTTAGCGGTGTACGCTCCGTACAGGACGGGCAAGTCGCTACGGCAGGTGCCAACACTCTTTAAAACTGCTCCAAAAGCTGCCCCGGAATTCCGGGGCAGCTCGCAACAAACATCATTTCGGTACTTGGTAGTGTTCCTGCGTGATAATGTCCACGCCACAAGGCAACGTCTCAATCCAGTTCAAGAATTCGTTCACCATCTTCTTGCCTTTGAACATACGCCCATGCTGCGGAACAATCATCTCCACATCCATAGTGCGCACCATGTTGACCCAGAAACGGCATATCTTGTTGGAGATCATGTAACGTTTGTGGAATCCCTCCATGTATTGGATATGTGACTTGAAATCCTCTACAGGAGTATCCGCCGCATCGTGTGCCACGATGGAAGCCCCCATGTCGCCAGTAAACAATATCTTGCTGATTGGATCGTAAAACTGGAAGTTGCCTTCCGAATGCATGAAGTGCGCCGGGATAGCCTTGATGATAGATTTCCCCAACGGCAGGTTCATTCCCGCATCCGGAATCCCTCCGACCCTGCCTGCCGCATTGCCCACGCTGCAGAAGTGAGGCACGAAGCGCACCCACAAGTTGGAGATCATCACTTTGCATTCGGAATGGATCATCCATTTATTGACTGAGGCGATGATGTCCGGGTCTGCATGTGAGGCGAGGATGTATTGCAGATTCTTCGGCGCGAAATAACTGTGCATCGCCATCAGCAACCCGTTGTAGGTCATATTTCCGCCCGGATCGAGCAACGCGCCCTGCTCGTTGTCCACGATAAGAAATTGATTGGCCTGAACCGCATCGCCAGAAGAGTCGTCTACCAGATCGTCAAACATCAGACATAGGTGTTTGCCGTTGTTGAATAACTCGATTGCCATTTCACTCTCCTCAATGTTCAGTAATACACCAGTGCGACCATGCTAACGTAGCGAATCATAGCCCTGTTTGATAAAAATCAAAAACGTTCTGCGCGAACACCAGCGAAATAATTTGGCGTAAGATGCATATCATCCCATTACATGACAAGGAATCGAAGCATGGCCAAGAAGAATGCGTTTTATGCCCAATCCGGCGGCGTGACCGCCGTCATCAATGCCTCAGCCTGCGGTGTCATCGAAACGGCGCGCAAACACAAAGACAAGATCGGCAAAGTATATGCAGGCCGCAATGGCATCATCGGGGCGCTGACTGAAGACCTTATCGATACCGGCAAAGATTCTGCCAAATCCATCGCCGCCCTGCGCAGCACACCCGCCGGCGGCTTCGGTTCTTGCCGCTTCAAACTCAAATCGCTGGAACAGAACCTGCGCGAATACGAGCGTTTGATCGAAGTATTCAAGGCACACAACATCGGCTACTTCTTCTACAACGGTGGCGGCGATTCTGCCGACACCTGCTTCAAGGTCTCGCAGATCTCCGAGAAGATGGGCTATCCGGTACAGGCCATCCATGTCCCCAAGACCGTAGACAACGATCTGCCCATCACCGACTGCTGCCCGGGCTTCGGTTCAGTGGCGAAATACGTTGCCGTATCGGTGCGCGAAGCCAGTTTCGATGTAGCCTCGATGTGCAAGACTTCCACCAAGGTGTTCGTTGTTGAAGTGATGGGGCGCCATGCCGGATGGATCGCCGCCGCGGGTGGTTTGGCCTCGGACAAAGGATGTGAGCTGCCTATCGTGATCCTCTTCCCGGAGATTCCATTCGACCAGAAGAAATTCATCGCCAAAGTCGATGCCATGGTGAAGAAGCACGGTTATTGCAGCGTGGTTGTCTCTGAAGGTTGTCACTACCCCGATGGTAAATTCCTTGCCGAGCAAGGCACACGTGATGCCTTCGGCCATGCGCAACTGGGCGGAGCAGCACCCGTTGTCGCCAATATGGTGAAAGAAGCGCTGGGTTACAAGTTCCATTGGGCCGTCGCTGACTATCTGCAACGCGCTGCGCGGCACATCGCCTCCAAGACCGATGTGGATCAAGCCTATGCACTGGGTAAGGCCGCAGTCGAACTCGCACTCAAAGGTCAGAACGCGGTGATGCCGACCGTAGAACGTTTGTCCGACAAGCCCTACAAATGGAAGGTCGGTGTCGCGCCACTCGCGAAGGTCGCCAACGTGGAAAAATTCATGCCGCGCAACTTCATCACACCGGATGGCTTCGGCATCACCGATAAATGCCGCGCCTATCTTGCACCGCTGATCAAGGGTGAGGATTACCCGACATTCAAAGACGGACTGCCACAGTATGTGCAACTGAAGAACGTAGCGGTTGCCAAAAAACTGAAGGAATTCAAGATTTGATTTTTATTCGCCGCTCCGCAAGGGGCGGTTTTTACTTGGGGAGAAAGGTATGTCATCAGCTTTGGGGTTCACCTTGTTGTGCGCTGTTGCTGCAATCCTTTACGGGATATTTTCGAGCAAGTGGATATTGTCCAAATCAACGGGTAGCGAGAAGATGCAGAGCATCGCTGCCGCCATTCAGGAAGGCGCGACTGCCTATCTGAACCGACAGTACGTCACCATCGCTTGGGTCGGCGCAGCGCTGTTCGTTGTGATTCTCATCGCTCTTGGTTGGCAAACCGCCGTCGGCTTCGCCATCGGCGCCATCCTTTCCGGTGCAGCCGGTTACATCGGCATGAACGTCTCTGTACGTGCCAACGTACGCACAGCAGAAGCAGCCAAAGAAAGCCTCAATGCCGCACTCAACGTCTCTTTCAAAGGTGGCGCGATCACCGGCATGTTGGTCGTCGGCTTGGGTTTGCTGGGAGTGGCAGGCTATTACGCTGTACTGGTCGGTACCGGTTCTTCCACAGGCCAAGCGACCCATGCGTTGGTAGGACTCGCCTTTGGTGGTTCTCTCATCTCCATCTTCGCCCGTCTCGGCGGCGGCATCTTCACCAAGGGTGCCGACGTCGGCGCCGACCTCGTTGGCAAGGTGGAAGCCGGCATCCCGGAAGATGACCCGCGCAATCCGGCGGTGATCGCCGACAACGTCGGTGACAACGTGGGTGACTGCGCTGGCATGGCGGCTGATTTGTTCGAAACCTATGCTGTGACCATCATCGCGACCATGTTGTTGGGCGGATTGCTGATGACCAATGCCGGGCCGAATGCCGTGATCTACCCCCTGGTGCTCGGTGGCTTTTCCATCATCGCTTCCATCATCGGCACTTTCTTCGTCACCGCGCGCGAAGGCGGCAAGATCATGAATGCGCTGTATCGCGGCTTGGCCGTCTCTGCCGTACTGGCACTCATCGCCTTCTATCCGATCACCAGCATGATGATGGCCGACAACGGTATGTATAGCGTTAACGCACTGTATGGCGCGACGATCATCGGCCTGGTGCTAACAGCAGTATTGGTGTGGATCACCGAGTATTACACTGCTACCGAGTTTTCTCCCGTTCGTCATATCGCCCAGGCCTCCACCACCGGTCATGGCACCAATATCATCGCCGGCTTGGGCGTCTCGATGAAATCCACTGCCGCTCCCGTCATCGCGGTATGTATCGCCATCTGGGGATCATACGAACTGGCCGGACTGTACGGCATCGCCATCGCCGCAACGTCGATGTTATCGATGGCCGGCATCATCGTGGCACTGGATGCTTACGGCCCTATCACCGACAATGCGGGCGGCATCGCAGAGATGTCGCATCTGCCTGAGAACGTGCGCGTCATCACAGACGCACTTGATGCCGTAGGCAACACCACTAAGGCCGTCACCAAAGGTTATGCCATCGGCTCTGCCGGTCTGGCCGCCTTGGTACTTTTCGCCGACTACACCCATGCACTGGACGCAAAACTCGGCGTGGTCACGACCTTCGACCTATCCAATCACATGGTCATCATCGGACTGTTCATCGGCGGCATGGTGCCTTACCTGTTCGCAGCGATGGGCATGGAAGCGGTCGGTCGTGCAGCAGGTAGTGTGGTGGTCGAAGTGCGCCGCCAGTTCAAAGAAATCCCCGGCATCATGGAAGGCACCGGCAAACCGGAATACGGCACTTGCGTGGACATGCTGACCAAGGCCGCCATCAAAGAGATGATCGTCCCTTCGCTGTTGCCTATCGCCGTTCCCGTGATCGTCGGCCTGACTCTGGGTGCGCAAGCACTGGGCGGTGTGTTGGTCGGCACCATCATCACGGGTATCTTCGTAGCGATCTCCATGACTACGGGTGGCGGCGCTTGGGACAACGCCAAGAAATACATAGAGGAAGGCAACTTCGGCGGCAAAGGTTCTGATGCGCACAAAGCCGCTGTGACGGGAGACACTGTAGGTGACCCCTACAAGGACACCGCAGGCCCTGCGGTGAACCCGCTCATCAAGATCATCAATATCGTGGCGCTGATGATCGTGCCATTGTTGTAATCCACGCGTCAGCAATGCCTACAGGGGCTGCCTCGGCGGCCCCTTTTCATGGCGCCGAATGATACAATTCGCACCTTTCTTTTTCACATAAAGGCAGCGCATCATGAGCTTGAACAAAGTCCCTTCCGGCAACGCACTCCCAGACGATTTCAACGTCATTATCGAGATCCCGCAACACGGCGAGCCCGTCAAATACGAAGTGGATAAAGAGTCCGGCGCGATTTTCGTCGACCGCTTCATGAACACTGCGATGCACTATCCCTGCAACTATGGCTACATCCCTCACACACTGTCCGACGACGGTGATCCTGTGGATGTGCTGGTCATCACTCCCGTTCCCTTGAACAGCGGCGTGGTGGTGCGTTGCCGCCCTCTGTGCGTGCTGAAGATGGAAGATGAATCAGGCTTCGACGCCAAAGTGTTGGCCGTGCCGGTGGACAAACTCTCCACGCTGTATCGTGGCCTGAAGAGCCATACCGAACTGCCTCCTATCGTGCTGAAACAGATCGAGCACTTCTTCGCGCACTACAAAGACCTTGAGCCGAACAAGTGGGTGAAGATCGGCGGCTGGGAAGGCATCGAAGAAGCACGCAAAGAAATCATGGCGGGCGTAGAGAACTATAAGAACGCCAAAGTAAAACCCGAGTTCTGATCCAGGAGAAAACGATGACCGCACACATCATTGACGGCAAAGCCATCGCACAGGAAGTGCGCGCCGAATGGAAAGTACGCGCCGACACCCTCAAGGCACGCGGCGTCACCCCGGGGCTGGCGGTCATCATCGTGGGCGAAGACCCCGCTTCCAAGGTCTACGTCGCCAACAAAGTGAAGGCTTGCGCCGAGCTGGGTTTGCATTCCGTACATATCGCCCTGCCAGCCGATACCACTGAGGCCGCTTTGCTGGCGAAGATCGCCGAATTGAATGCCGATCCCAAGATACACGGCTTGCTCGTTCAATTGCCCGTGCCCAAACATATCGACAGCGAAAAGGTGCTGAACGCCATCAGCCCAGACAAAGACGTGGACGGGTTCCATCCGCTCAATGTCGGCGCACTGGCCACCGGCAACATGCGCTTCGCTCCCTGCACACCTTACGGTTCATTGGTGCTATTGCAGAAGAGCGGCGTATCCATCGAAGGCAAGCATGCGGTGGTGATCGGGCGCAGCAATATCGTGGGAAAACCGATGGCATTGTTGCTGTTGCAACACAACGCCACGGTCACCATCTGCACCTCGAAGACCAAAGACCTCGCCAAGCACACGCTGGATGCCGACATCCTCGTGGTCGCCACCGGCAGACCCAAGATGATCACCGGCGACATGATCAAACCCGGCGCAGCGGTCATCGACGTGGGCATCAATCGCATGGCGGACGGAAAATTGTGCGGTGATGTGGATTTCGATTCTGCGAAAGAAGTCGCCGGTTGGATCACGCCTGTTCCCGGCGGCGTCGGCCCCATGACCATCACCATGCTGGTTGCCAACACCGTGCAATCTGCCGAACGCGCCGCCGGTTAATCCGCTAGCGACACACCGTATTACCGAACGGGTCGGTACCACAGCGCACTGCTGGCGTATCGGCCTCGTTGCCAGACTCCCCGCTCCTCACCTCTTCTGCCTTCTCGCCCGCTCCCGGCTTTGATTTGATTGCTTGGCCTTGCTGGTTCGGTTTGGCCTTGACTGGCTTCGTACTCAACACCCCGTCCCTATCCATACAAACGATATTGCCGAACGCATCGTTACCGCAACGCGGTTGCACCGCAAGTGCAGGCAACGGCATTGTCGTTATCAAAAACAGCAGCATGGATAGCCTCATCAGGCTGCCTCGCGATTGCTGTTCAGACTGATCATAAGCACGCCTGCCAACACCAATGCCGATCCTGCGATCTGCAACCACGATATCGATTCAGCCAAGAAGACGTAAGCCATATAGATGGTGCTGACTGGGCCGATGGAGCCAATAAGAGATGTGTTTCCCGAACCGATGCGCTTGATGGCAAAAGAAAGCAGGAACACCGGCAACACGGTCGAGAATATCGCCATCGCAATGGAGAGTTCATACACATGCAAGGGTAGGTCGAGCGCGCTCAAGGGACGCGCCAGCAAGAATTGCAACACACAGGCCGCACTCGCCACCAACGAAGCATAAGCCGTGAAACGCATCGCACCGATGCGCGCAATGGCATGCCCCGCGCCGACAAGATAGATGGAATACGACAAAGTACTGGCGAACACCAGCGATGCGCCGATCAGAACCGCGCTTCCTTGATTCACGCCCACATCGTGCAAGAACACCAGCGCGATGCCCGCATAGCTCAACACCATCGCCGCAATCACCGCCTTTCCGATAGCGCGCTTGTACAAGAAAGCAGCAAGGATCACGGTCATGGTCGGATAGAGGAACAGGATAAGGCGCTCCAATCCCGCGGAGATGTATTGCAATCCGAGAAAGTCCAGATAACTGGACAGGTAATACCCCACCAAACCGAGCCCGAACACCAACCAGCGGTCGTGCGCATCCAATGGCGCGGCATGCTGACGTTTCGCCCATATCGCCACCCCCAGGAAGAACGGTGCGGCGAACACCATACGCAGTGCCAGCAAAGTCACCGCGTCCACTTGATCGGCATAGGCCAGCTTGACGAAAATGGCCTTGGCCGAGAAACCGACCGCAGCAAGCAGTGCGAAGAGGACACCGAGCAACACTTCTCGATTCAGTGGATTTGTCATTGTTACATTTACACAGATGCGGCCAGCGAGACCGCAGGAACGTCATCCGACGATAGCGACTATCCCGTCAAACCGACATACACGTTCTGCACATCGTCATCCTCATCGATCGCTTCGAGGAACGCTTCCACCTCTTCCCGCTCTGCATCGCTGCTGATGGTGACGGGATTTTTTGGACGGTAGCCGATAGTTGCGGAAAGCACGGTGAATCCTTGTGCGGGTAATGCTTTGCACACGGCATCTAGGTCGGTAGGTTCAGTGA
>JARCRR010000151.1 GCA_029850565.1 Gallionella sp.
TTGGAACTGGTGCGGGTGCAGCAACCACTGGAGCGGATGCGGCAGGGGCGGCTTCAACGGCAGGAGCTGCAGCCGTCTCTTTTGCCTTTTCTTCGAAGCAACCGCTCAAGGTGAACAAACTGGTCAGTGCGAAAAGGGTGAATACTGTGTTGCGTGCGGATGATGATTTCAAGAGTCTTTCCTTTAGGTTGTTGGTGCGATGGGGTGGTTACGATTCAACGGTTCTGACAACAGGGCGCATCTATAGACTTTGCAAGATCGATATTGCAAGAACCTCAAATGCCGACCGACCGAAAAATGCGGCGCGCATCATATCACTTGCTTGAGCGATTCAGACGGGGGTAGGGGCGAGCAAGGCAAGCTCGATTTCATTCAGATAGCGCCATTCGCCTTCGGCCAAGTCTAGGTCATCGAGTTTGAGACCGCCAATCTGCGTGCGACACAGTGCAGTGCAGTGATTCCCCGCTGCGGCGAGCATGCGTTTTACCTGATGGTACTTCCCCTGCTCCAAAACGATCTCCAAGCGATGCGAGTCGAGCATGTTGCACACGATGGCGGCGAGAGGGGCTGGCTCGTCGTGCAGCTTTACCCCTTTTAACAATTGCGCGATGAGGTGCGGCGTCACCGGGGCGTGTGTGGTGGCGACATACACCTTGGGTACGTGGCGTTTGGGCGAAGATTGCGCGTGGATGAAAGACCCGTCGTCGGACATCAGCAACAATCCGGTGGTGTCGTGATCGAGTCGCCCGACGGGCTGCACGTCGCGCAAGGCGAATTGCTCCGGCAACAAGGAAAGTACGCCGGGATGGTGGCTGGGCTTGCGCGAGCATTCGTAATCGGCCGGTTTGTGCAGCGCGATATAGAGGTGTTCGCGGTATCGCCACTCTTCGTCGTAGATGGTGAACGCGAGTCCATCGGTTTCGATAGAGAGGCGAGTATCGGTGATGACTTCGCCGTTGATGCTGACCTCCCCCTCGGCGACAAGCTCGGCGCACCACTTGCGGGTGCCGAAGCCTTGCGATTGGAGGATGCGTTCGAGTGTCTGTTTGCTCATGACGGAACTTTATCAGAAGAGGCCTCGCGGTATGATGCCGACCTAGGAGAAAACATGTCAGTCCCATTCGCTTTCGTATCCATCATCCTGATCTGGTCCACAACGCCGCTCGCCATCAAATGGAGTGCGCTGGGCATCGGTTTCAGCTTCGCGGTGTTCTCGCGCATGACCATCGGTGTGCTGCTGTGTATCGTCTTGCTAGCCATTTTCCGCATCCGTTTCCCCCTGCACAGCAAGGCGCGCCGAGCTTATCTGGCAGGCGGTTTGAGCATGTTCGCCGCGATGGTGCTCACCTACTGGTCTTCGCAATTCATCAGTTCGGGCATGATCGCCGTGCTGTTCGGCCTGTCACCGCTCATCACCAGTCTGGGGGCGATGATGTGGTTGAAGGAAGAATCCTTTACGCCCGCAAAGCTGGCGGGGATGGTGTTGGGTTTGATGGGGTTGTGGTTGGTGTTTCGCGGTGGCCTCGGTTTGGGCGAGGGTTCGACGGCGGGGTTGCTGGCCCTGTTCGCGGCAGTGGTGGCGCAATCGTTGGGGCTGGTGTGGATCAAACGTATCGGCGATGACAGCCCGCCACTGGCTACGACCTTGGGAACATTGGCGGTGGCATTGCCATTGTTCTGCGGAGCGTGGTTGCTGGCGGATGGTCGCCTGCCCGACGCGATGCCGGAGCGCGCCGTGGCGGCCACGGTGTATCTCGGCACGTTCGGATCGGTGCTGGGATTCGCGCTGTATTACTACCTCATCAAACATACGGAAGCCGGGCGTGTCGCGCTCATCACGCTGGTCACGCCGGTGATGGCGTTGCTGCTGGGACATGCCTTGAACGATGAGGCCGTGTTGCCGCAAGTGTGGCTGGGCACAGCGAGCATCCTCCTCGGGTTGTGCCTGCACCAGTGGGGTGAAAGATGGGTGCGTGCGCTGGTGAAATGATTCGCGTTTGAACGTCACGTCAAAAGAGAAACAGCCATCATGCGTAGCACATCAACTCTTATCGCCGCACTCGCCATCTGCGGGATGTGCACCTCGAATGCGCAGGCCGCGCCGGACGAGATTCAAGTCTATACCGAGGAGATGAATGTTCCCGGCGAATTCGGTTTGGAGCAGCATCTCAACTACACCCTCGAAGGTTCGAAGATGCCTGATTTTCCGGGGCAGATGACATCACATCACGTATTGCAAGCCACGCCGGAATTCTCGTACGGTATCACCGAGACTTTGGAAGGCGGACTCTATCTGCCGATCGCCTTCACGGCAGATGGGAATTCATTCATCAATGGATTGCGCTTGCGCCTGAAGTACATCGCACCGCGAAGTGCGGAAGACAAACTCTTCTATGGGCTTAACGTGGAAGTCGGCTACGACTCATTGAGGACTTCGCAAAGCAGCGTCGGTATGGAGCTGAGGCCGATCATCGGCTATCGCGATGAGGCGTGGCTGGTGAGTTTCAACCCCATCTTGAACATCGCACTCGCAGCCGATGCGAGCCACGAACCCCAGTTCGAGCCTGCATTGAAGATGACATACCGGGTCGTTGAAGAAGCCAGGGCCGGTTTGGAATATTACGGTGAGTTTGGCTCGCTCAATCACTTGGCTCCTGCGGATCAAAGTGCCCAAACCCTTTTCGCGGTGGCTGATGTCGAGGTGAAAGCTTGGGATGTGAATTTTGGCATCGGGCGCGGGAATGTACATGCGGGTGACAAGTGGGTGGTCAAGTGCATCATCGCTCTGCCTTTCAAATAGCATTGATACAATACCGACATGATGGAACTCCAACTGAAGAATCGGGTAGACATGAAAGCCAGAGCGTTGCTGCTGGGGGATCGCTTGGACTTGAAGCTGTTCAAGATTGCCGATTGTTTGGCAACCACGCCCTTGACGATGGAAGTTGGAGCACACGGGGGTATCGCTGTGTTGTTCCGCTATGGCGTGGCGGTGCTGTT
>JARCRR010000152.1 GCA_029850565.1 Gallionella sp.
GCGTGATCTTGAATCTGCGCAACGCCCACGAAGTCCGTGCGGCTTATCAAAAGATCTGCGAGAACATCCAGTTCAACCGCCCCAACGCCAAGATGGAAGGCATCTCCATCGAGCCGATGATCGTGAAGAGAAATGGTCGCGAGTTGATGATCGGCGTCACCACCGACCCTGCATTCGGCCCGGTCATCACCTTCGGCGCGGGCGGCACCGCAGTGGAGATCATGGGCGACCGCGCGGTTGCTTTACCTCCTTTGAACACCTTCCTTGTCAAAGAGCTGATCAACGACACACGCATCGCCAAGATGCTCGGCAAGTTCCGCAACATGGCTCCGGCCAATATGGAAGCACTGGAAGATGTGCTATTGCGCGTCTCTGAAATGGTGTGCGAACTGCCGCTACTGAAAGAGATGGACATCAACCCGCTCATCCTCGACGAGAATGGTGCGCTCGCTGCCGACGCACGCGTGGTGGTGGAATACCGGCAACCGAGCGCAGACCGCTACGCGCACATGGCGATCTACCCCTACCCTACACACTTGGTCAGCGAGTGGCAGTTGGCCGACGGTACCGATATCACCATCCGCCCCATCCGTCCCGAGGACGCACAACTGGTGAAACAGTTCGTGCATGACCTGTCCGATGAGACGAAATATTTCCGCTTCATGAACAGCGTGCAGGAGTTGACCGAAGAGATGCTGGCACGACTGACGCAGATCGACTACAGCCGCGAACTGGCATTGATCGCCGTGACAGAAGAACATGAAAAAGAGGTTCAACTGGGCGTGGCGCGTTACGCCATCAATCCGGACAGCACCTCATGCGAATTCGCCCTGGTGGTCGCGGACAACATCACCGGCAAAGGCTTGGGGCAAAAGCTCATGGTGTCGCTGATGGAAGCGGCGCGCTCCAAGGGCTTGGAAGTCATCGAAGGCGAAGTATTGAGTCACAACCACAACATGCTGAAGCTGATGACTCGTCTTGGTTTTTCCATCAAGAACAGCAGCGAAGATTCGGGAATCATGAAGGTCAGCAAGGCGCTGTAAGACTTTCCGAAGCGAAATCCGCCCAACGCGGGCGATACAGAGACCTGCTGACGTTGATGTTTTTAAACAGGCAACGAATAGTCCTTCTCGCGGAACAATCTCAGGCAAGCGGAGGCTACCGATGGATCGTAGATACTGCCGCTGCCGCGTTCGATCTCCGCAAGCGCCGCTTGGATGCCGAGAGCGGGCCGGTAGGGGCGGTGCGATGACATGGACTCGACCACATCAGCCACCGCCATGATGCGGGCGTCCAGCAGGATCTCGTCGCCCTTCAGTCCGCGCGGGTAACCGCTGCCGTCCATGCGTTCATGATGCTGGAGTGCGATCTCCGCCACCGGCCAGGGAAATTTCACATCCTTCAGCACGTCATAACCGGCTTGGGGATGTCCCTTGATCATCAAGAATTCGATCTCGGACAGTCTTCCGGGCTTGGCGAGTATCTCTGTCGGTATGGTGATCTTGCCGACATCATGCAGGTGGCCTGCGACTTTCAACCCATCCTGTTGGCGTTGGTCGAAACCGAGTTCGGCACCAATGGCCGCGGCGATCTCAGACACCCTGCGCTCATGACCGGCAGTATAGGGATCGCGCATCTCGCTCAAGATGGTTGCCACTTCCACGGTTTGCATGAAGGACATCTCGATCTGGGCGACATATTGCTTGATCTGCTCCTCGGTCTGTTTGCGTTTGGCCTCGAGATCGAAATTGTCCAGCGCAAAACTGATATCCGCGCACATCTCGATCAGCAATTTTCGTATGGCTTCATCGAAAGCATAAATTTCACCGGCATACAGCGTTAAAGCGCCGATGACTACACCGTTGCGCAGCAACGGCAACGCGGCCGAGGCACCCCAACCGGAACGTATGCCGCGCTCATGCCACATCGCGGTGGCCGGGTCACGCTGGAAATCCTGACACCAGAATGAGCGGTTCTCGCGAATGGCAGTGCCGGTCGGGCCTCGCCCGTATGGCTCACCGGCATCGGTGGAGATATGGATGTCTTTCAGATACTCCATATCATCGCCATAGGAGGCAACCGGATTGACCCGCTTGCCCGCCTCGTCCACCAACCCGATCCACGCCATCTTCATGCCGCCGAATTGCACCGCGATGCGGCATATTTGCGGGAACAACTGTTCTTCATCGGTGCAGCGCACAATGACCTCGTTGCACTGGCTCAAAGCAGCGTAGATGTTGCTAATGCGCCGGATTTTGGCTTCGTTCGCCTTGCGCTCGGAGATGTCCTGTTTTACCGCGACAAAATGTGCGATCACCCCCTGCTCATCCACCACGGGAGTGATCGTCATTTCCTCGTCGTACAGGGTGCCGTCCTTATGGCGGTTGATCAATTCACCGCGCCACGGTTTTCCTGACAGGATGGTTTGCCAAAGTTGCTCGTAATAGGACTGGCTTTGCTTGCCGGATCTGACCAATTCTTTTGGGCGATGCCCGATCGCTTCGCTCACGCTATAACCGGTGAGTTTGCTGAACGCCTGATTCACCCATTGGATACGTGCATCGTTATCGGTGATCACCACCGCATTGGCAGCCACATTCAGGGCCAGGTCCTTCAGACGCAAATCATCCTGGATGCGCACGCGCTCGATCACCAGTGCGGCCAGTTTTGCATAGCGCTCCATCAGGACGATCTCGGTGTTCGATGGTTGAGCTGGTTTCTTGTGATAGACGGTGAACGTACCAAGCGTGTGTTCGGCGCTATCTTTGATCGGCTGCGACCAGCAAGAGCGCACACCCGTCTGACGCGCCAGACCACGCAACAACTCCCAATCTTGGTGTTGATTCACATCTGCAACGATGACGCGCTCGCCGCGATATGCCGCCGTTCCATATAATCCAGCATCTTCGCTGACCTCGAGCCCCTCTATCGCTTGGCGATACGACTCAGGCAGACTCGGTGCCGCGCCGCGGCGCAGATGCTTACCCTCCTCATCCAGCAAAAAGATCGAGCACAGCATATCCGGATGCATGGCCTCGACCTGACGCACCAATTCATCCAGTACCGCATGCAACGACATACCCATACTGACCTGCCGGAGGATATGGTTGTGCAATGCCAACTCGCTGCTGCTGTTGCGCAGCTCTGTCGTCAATTCTGCGGCGATCAGCTCTGCATTACGCCGGGTATCGAGATAAGACAGCATCAGCAGAAACAGTAACAGACTCGATCCCAATCCCCCTATCAAGACTATCCATGCCTCGCTGTAATCGAGGTAATCCACACTGCCTGCTGCATGCGTAAAGCGTAATGTCCACTCGCGTCCGTATAGGCTTATGTGTCGCTCAAGATTGAAGGGAGCGGAAATGTCGGGCGCTGTGCCCCTGCCCGCTTCGCTGTTGTAAAGCAAACTATCCGCGCTGGCATGATGACCGTCATAGACCTCCAGATGCAGGTGGGATGCCATCGGGTTATCGCCGTTTTTCAACACACCTTCCAGCAAGTCATCCATACGGAACGGACTATATACCCAGCCATACAGTGCAGCACGGCGCTGTTCTATGGTTTCGACAGACATCGCTTTGCGGTATACCGGCACGTACATCAGAGTACCCGCTTGCACATCTTTGCTGGTCTCCTGCACCAATATCACTTTGCCGGACAAGGCGACCATACCTTCATCGCGCGCCTGCTCCATCGCCGCACGGCGCACCGGTTCGGAATACATGTCGTAACCGAAAGCTCTCAGATTGCGACCTTCGAAGGGTTCCAGATAGACGATGGACGAATACACGTTGCGTTTACCCGCAGGGCGCACGGCGTAATCGGGGAAGCCTTGTTTGCGGATTTCGGCAGTATGTCTGTCCAACTGGTCTTGGGGGATCAGCAAGGAGAATCCCAGTCCCTGTATGCCGTTGAAGTGGCGGTCGATCTGCAAACGTTTCGCATAGGCGTGCCACTCATCGCGTTCAACGCTTTGCGAAGCATCGAACAGCGCTGCACCACCCAACAGCACCTGTTTATGTGCCTCGAGTCGAGCTGCGATCTTGTGCTGGATATCATCAGATTCCATCGCAATCTGATGTTGCGCGTCCGACTCGGCATTCGACTTGGCCAGATAACTGACATAAACGGAGGCCGACAGACAAGCCAGCAACACCAGCCAGGCTTTCAGATAACGTTTGGCAAAGAGCGACCGGTCAGACATGGAGTTACTTGTTCGCTTAACCGCCTCTGCTTTGAGCATGCTCTTGATCATAAGTCGACCTCGAATGATGCATATCGTCCAAAAAATACGGCGCACGTCGCGAAGAATATTATTCTTCGGTCATGTTGCTGTAAATCGTTCCGTGCTTTGAAGAGGCTATGGAGCAGCCCGACCACAGCAACGGGTCTCAGCATATCCGCGGCAACTGCTCTCCCGTCAGCCAATCGACGATGCGACGCCCACCCAATCTGGTGGTCATCTGCACGAAACCGTGCGCGTCTGCTATCACTTCGCCGATGATCGCCGCTCGGCTTCCCTGCGGATGGGCGCGCATCACGGACAATAATCTTTCCGCATCTTGAGCGGCACAGATAGCGACCAGCTTGCCTTCGTTGGCGACGTATAACGGATCGAGTCCCAGGAATTCGCAGGCGGCAGCAACGGTCGGGTTCACCGGAATGGCTGCTTCTTGCAGTGTCATCCCTACCCCCGATTGTTGTGCGATCTCGTTGAGCGTGGTCGCCAACCCGCCGCGCGTCGGGTCGCGCAGCACATGCAGTTCGGCACCGCTGTCCAACATGGCAGCGACCAGCCCATGCAGCGATGCGGTGTCGGAGACGATGGGTGCATCGAAACTCAATCCCTCGCGTTGCGACAGGATGGCCATGCCGTGATCTCCCAGCGTGCCCGACAACAATATCTTGTCGCCCGGCCGTGCCGAGTCACCCGAGAGTGTGATGCCTTCGCGCACCACGCCCACGCCCACGCCGGTGGTGGTGATGAACACGCCGTCGCCCTTGCCGCGCTCCACTACTTTGGTGTCACCGGTGACGATAGACACACCCGCCTCACGTGCGGCACGCGCCATCGATTCGACGATGCGCTTGAGGTCGGTCAGCGCAAATCCCTCTTCGAGGATGAACGAAGCCGCCAGATACAGTGGCTGCGCACCCATCATCGCCAGATCGTTGACCGTGCCGTGCACCGACAAGCAGCCGATGTCGCCGCCCGCAAAGAACAGCGGCGATACCACATGCGCATCACAGGACATCACCAATCTGCCACTCATCGCAGGCAGCAACGCCCCGTCGTTGCCCTGCGCCAAATACGGATTGTCAAATGACTTGCCAAAGAGATCGGTGATGAGTTGCGCCATCGCGCGTCCACCCGAACCGTGCGACATCTCGACGCGACCGTGTTTGAAATCGAGAGGACGTGAATAGGAATGCATGATAAGTCCCACAGTTTGCGGTATCAAAAAATTTTGCGGATGTAACCATATCACTGCAAAACCGACTCGCGGAACAATTCTGGAATCTAAATATCCCAGTCGCTATACTCACACCAAGACGTTACGTGCCGCTCCCCATGCGATCATATTCGAAAGGATTACTGCTGTTGCTTATGTTTGGCATGGGCGGCGAGGCCGTTCTTGCCGCTGAGGCGGCGAATATGTTCTCAATGGTCGATGACTCACCACAGAAGCCCGTTCCACAAAGCGGCGCTCCTTGTTCTCCGATTGTGCCGGGGCAAGTTTTGGACGTGCTCGATGTGGTCAACCTTGCGCTGTGCAACAATCCGCAAACGCGTGAGGTCTGGGCGAATTCACGCGCACAGGCCGCGCAGGTGGGCGTCAGCAAAGCGAACTACCTTCCCTCGCTCGACCTGAATGCGACAGGCAGCAGCAATTCTTCCGGTAGCGATCAGCGTAGCGTTTCTTTGACTCTATCCTATCTGCTCTTCGATTTCGGGGCGCGTGCCGCGAACCTTGAGAATGCCCGACAATTGCTGGCGGCAACAAGCGCGATTCAGGACGGTACGGTGCAAGCGGTGTTCCTCTCTGCGGTTCAAGCCTACTATCAGGTACAGGCAACGCAGGCTGCACTGGATGCCGCCGTTACAGCCGAGCGTTCGTCCAAACAAAGTGCGGCGGCAGCCGATGCGCGCTACGGTGCAGGCAGTTCGACCCGTGCCGATAAGCTGCAAGCCTTGACCGCAGCTTCTCAAGCCACACTGAACCGTATCACCGCCGAAGGAAACATGAAGAAGGCTACAGGGGCGCTGGCGAACATCATCGGGCTAGATGCCGATCAAGTCGTGTCGCTAAAAGAGTCCAACACGGAACCCGTTCCCGAGGATTTCGAACAGGGTGTAAAGTCGCTGATCGAGGAAGCGAGGAAGCGGCGCCCAGACCTGATAGCTGCGGAAGCACAAGTCAAAGCCGCCGAGGCCAGTGCGGACTCATCGCGCGCAGCCGACAGGCCGACCGTCTCGTTAAGCGCCTCGTCCAAGCAAAGCAGCGGCTCCGGTTTGAGCGCCAATGTCAGCTCGGTCGGTATCACCCTCAATGTCCCGTTGTTCTCCGGCCGTGCCCCAGCCTATCGCACACGTGCGGCCGAAGCCAAACTGGAATCGCTTCAGGCACAGTTGGAGCGCGTCCGTTTGCAAGTCGCACTGGATGTGTGGAATGCTTATCAGAACCTGATGACGGCGACCCAATCGTTGCGCACCACCGCTTTTTTGTTGAACAGTGCGGAACAGTCTGAACGTGTCGCGCTTGGGCGTTATCAGGCTGGCGTGGGTAATATGCTGGACGTGTTGAACGCACAGAATGCACTGGCCAATGCGCGGCAGCAGCGCATCCAGTCCACCTTCGATTGGAACATCAGCCGCGCCACACTGGCACAGGTCATGGGCAGTCTGGACGATAACCTGTTGCACACCTTGTCGCCCGAAATCGGCGAGAAAGAACACCGATGAAACTATCCTTGCGCTCCCCGCTACCCCTCACGCTCATCGCCATTGTGGCGGTCGCCTTGGGTGT
>JARCRR010000153.1 GCA_029850565.1 Gallionella sp.
TTGGCTTCGGGCGAACGTTGTGCATCGACTTCCAATCGTAACTTCGAAGGCCGACAGGGGCAGGGGGGGCGTACTCATCTGGTGAGCCCCGCGATGGCGGCGGCGGCGGCCATTGCCGGCCATTTCGTGGATGTCAGCAAACTATGAGACTACTTGTCTTGATGGTGCTTCTGTTCGGGCTGTCTGCTTGTAATACCTACAAAGCAGCGCAAGGGAATACCACTGGTTCGAGGGTGGTGGGCGGCGTGAAGCAAGATGCGGCCGTGGCGGGTAAGACCATCGAGCGTGCCGCAAGCGAGATCGGCGATGCGCTCAATAAGACGCTCAAATGAACGGGCAATAACGGACGATAAATGATGCAAAAATTCGAAAAATTCTCTGGGCTGGTGGCACCGTTGGATAGAGCCAACGTGGATACCGACGCCATCATCCCCAAGCAGTTCTTGAAATCCATCAAGCGCTCGGGCTTTGGTCCCTACGCGTTTGACGAGTGGCGCTATCTCGATCATGGCGAACCGGGGATGGATTGCAGCAAGCGGCCGCTGAATATGGATTTCGTGCTGAATCAGTCGCGCTATCAGGGGGCGCAGATATTGTTGGCGCGCGAGAACTTCGGCTGTGGTTCCTCGCGTGAGCATGCGCCGTGGGCATTGGATGACTACGGTTTTCGCGTCATCATCGCGCCGAGCTTCGCCGACATCTTCTTCAACAACTGTTTCAAGAACGGTCTGCTGCCCATCAAGTTGGCGGCAGACAAGGTCGATGCGCTGTTCAAGGCGGTGGATGCCAAGAACGGTTACGCGTTGGTCGTCGATTTGGTGCAACAGACACTCACCACACCGGATGGCGCAGTCTATAAGTTCGAGGTAGACGAGTTTCGCAAGCACTGTCTGTTGAACGGCTTGGATGACATCGGTCTGACCCTGCAACACAAGGCCGATATCAGTGCATTCGAAACGAAGCATCGCGCTGCGCAACCATGGTTATTTGCATAATTCTCAAAAGGTAAAGAAATGAAGATCGCAGTCTTGCCGGGTGACGGCATCGGAACAGAGATCGTTGCTCAGGCAGCGAAAGTATTGGAAGCATTGCGTGGCGATGGCTTGAAGATCGAGATGGAATACGCTCATCTTGGTGGTGCGGCTTATGACGCGGAAGGTGACCCCTTCCCACAATCGACTGAGAAATTGGCGAAAGCATCCGATGCGGTGTTGCTGGGGGCTGTCGGTGGCTATCAGTACGACACCTTGCCGCGTGATATGCGCCCAGAGCGCGGCTTGTTGCGTATCCGCAAGGAACTCAATCTGTTCGCCAATCTGCGTCCTGCGCTGCTGTATCCGGAACTGGCGAATGCCTCCACGCTGAAGCCAGAAGTCGTTTCCGGTCTAGACATCATGATCGTGCGCGAACTCACCGGTGACGTGTATTTCGGTCAGCCGCGCGGTATCACGACATTGCCGAATGGTGAACGCGAAGGCGTGAACACCATGCGTTACTCTGAGTCGGAGATCATCCGTATCGGTCGCGTCGCTTTCGGTATCGCGATGAAGCGCAACAAAAAGCTCTGTTCAGTTGATAAAGCCAACGTGCTGGAGACGACTGAGCTATGGCGTATGGTGATGACTGAACTCTCCAAAGAATATCCTGAGGTTGCATTGACCCACATGTTGGTGGACAACGCTGCGATGCAACTGGTGCGCGCACCCAAGCAATTCGACGTGGTGGTCACTGGCAACATCTTCGGCGACATCTTGTCGGATGAAGCATCGATGCTGACGGGCTCCATCGGCATGCTGCCTTCAGCTTCACTAGATCAGAACAATAAAGGTCTGTATGAGCCTAGCCACGGTTCCGCGCCAGACATCGCGGGCAAGGACCTCGCTAATCCATTGGCGACCATCCTGTCGGTGGCGATGATGTTGCGTTACACCTTTAACGATGAGGCGAATGCGCAGCGCATCGAAGGTGCGGTACGCAAAGTGTTGCAACAGGGTCTGCGCACAGGGGACATCTATGAGTCCGGTATGCAGAAGGTAGGCTGTTCTAAGATGGGTGATGCGGTCGTCGCAGCCCTGTGAACTAAAGGAAAGTCATGAAAGTTGGTTTGATCGGTTGGCGCGGCATGGTGGGCTCGGTGCTCATGCAACGCATGCGCGAAGAAAAGGATTTCGACTTCATCGATGCGGTGTTCTTCACCACATCGAACGTCGGTGGAGAAGCGCCTGCCGAGGCGCGCGGCGCCTCGCTCAAAGATGCGTACGATCTAAAAGAATTGACGGCGATGGATGCCATCATCTCCTGCCAGGGCGGCGATTACACCACCGAGATATTCCCCAAGCTGCGTGCTGCGGGTTGGCAGGGATATTGGATCGATGCAGCTTCCACACTGCGCATGGAAAAAGATGCGGTCATCATTCTCGATCCGGTTAATCTCGACCTTATCAAGAAGTCGCTGGCGAGCGGTGGCAAGAACTTCATCGGCGGTAATTGCACCAACAGCATCCTGCTGATGGGTTTGGGAGGTTTGTTCCACGCGGGTCTGGTGGAGTGGGTGTCTTCCATGACCTATCAGGCAGCCTCGGGTGCGGGTGCGCAAAACATGCGCGAACTATTGAACCAGATGGGTGTTGCTCATGCTTGCGTGGCCGATCTGTTGGCCGATCCAAAATCGGCCATTCTCGAGATCGACCGTCGCCTCGCAGAGACATTGCGTTCGTCAGATATGCCGATCGAGAACTTTGGTGCACCTTTGGCAGGT
>JARCRR010000154.1 GCA_029850565.1 Gallionella sp.
GGCAGGTAGCTTGATACCGTGGATCGACAAGCAACTCGATAATGGCCAATCCAAGGAAGAGTGGAAGGGGCAGGCTGAAGTCAACAAGATACTGGGAACTTCGCAGCGTATTCCGGTGGATGGTCTGTGCGTGCGTATCGGCGCGATGCGTTGTCATAGTCTGGCACTGACACTCAAGCTGAAAAAGGACGTTCCATTGAGTGAAATCGAAGCGCTCATCAAAGGCGGCAATCCTTGGGTCAAGTTCGTACCTAACCAGCGCGAGCTGTCTGTGCGCGAGCTGACACCTGTCGCCGTGACGGGCAAACTGGATGTGGCGGTCGGTCGCGTACGCAAGATGGAACTTGGCCCCGAATATGTCAGTGCTTTCGTCTGCGGGGATCAATTGCTGTGGGGAGCTGCCGAGCCTTTGCGCCGTATGTTGCGCATCTTGTTGGGCAAGTAGAGAGCGGAAAAATCCGGTTGATTACCGTCAGTTAGTGCGTGAAGTTAGAGGGGGAGTGAACTTGCATCACTAACCCTCTGATGTTAGTCTGAATAACGTCTGGGGAAAGAAAAAGGTGGCAGCGTGCTGAAATCGATTTTAAAAGTTTCTGGTTTTATTGCCTTCATGGCATGGAACGGCATGGTCTGTGCCACAGGTTTGGGTGGGATCAATGTCGGCTCCTATCTAGGGCAGCCACTTAAAGCAGAAATCGAATTGGTATCGGTCGATAAAGCCGATAGATCAAGTATCTCGGCCAAATTAGCTTCTGCGGAGGCTTTTAAGAATGCTGGTGTCGAATATCCCTACACCCTACCCAAGCTTAAGTTCGAGGTTATCAATCGCGAAAGTGGTGATCCGACAATCAAGCTGACTTCATCGCAACCTGTTAATGAACCCTTCGTTACGTTGTTGATTGAAGTCACGTGGTCGTCCGGCAAGTTGTTGCGTGAATATACTTTCCTACTTGATCCGGTTGATTTCAAAACCCAGGAGATTCCGGCAGAGACTGTCAAGCCGATTCAGCCTGTTGTGCCAATGGCTCCGCCTGTAGCCGTTGCGCCTGAGTTCGTACCCGCGCCCGAAGTGGTCGTAGCTCAACCTGCAATGATTCAACAGGAGCAGGCCGAACCCCAAGCCGCTCCCTCTGCCAAAGAAGCCACCGTTGCACCTGCTGAAGTTGTGCAGCCAGCGCCTGTGCAAAATGCACATGTGACCGAAAAGACACAACCCGTAGAAGTTCAACCTGAGGCGGTGGAAGAGGAAGAAGCAGTAAATGCTATCGAAGTCGAGCGGGGAGATACTTTAGGGAAGATTGCTGCTCAAATTAAACCGGATAGCATCAGTCTTGAGAGGATGCTGGTGGCTTTGTATCGCGCGAATGCTGATGTGTTTGATGGCAGGAACATGAATCGTATCAAAGTAGGCAAGATACTTGTGCTTCCTGATAGTGATTCGATCAATGGCATCACACAGAAAGCCGCGGTGAAGGAGATTAGGGCTCAAGTAGCAGATTGGAACGTATACCGTCAGCAACTGGCGGCAGCACGAACTGATATGGGAAGTACCGCTGGACGTCAGGAATCGTCCGGCAAGATCAGTACTGCTGTTTCCGAAAGTGTTGCAGCGACTAAATCGCCTGCCAAAGAGGTGCTGAAGCTGTCGAAAGGTGAAGCACCCGGTGATAAAACCGTCGGAGCGGGAAAAGCCACTGCCCAAGAGAAAGCGAATGCTAAAGAAGAAGAGTCCATCGCCAAAAACAAGGCGTTGAAGGAAGCTCAAGAGCGAACAGCGCTATTGGAAAAGAACTTAAAAGATATGCAGCGTTTGGCCGATCTTAAGAAGTCGGGAACGTCAGGCCAGACAGGAGTAGCAACGGCGAGTGCTCCCCCTGCCGCGACTTCTTCGACTTCAACTGCCGCAAGCGCACCAGTTAGGACGGCCCCCAAGGTGGTTGCACCTGTTGTGGTCGAACAGCCTTCATTGGTCGATGGGTTATTGAATAATCCAATCATGTTGGCAGGTGTGGCGGCACTGGTTCTTGCCTTAGGCGGAGCTGGGTTTGTCTGGGTACGTCGCAAAAAAACATCGGTTGGCAAAGAAGAAGCGCAACAACAAGACAGAGGTGATGTGGATGAAGTGGGTGGAGCGACTGGGCGTATCGCCGCGCCAGTGACGCCTTCTCCCGAAACGGGTGATTTCACCCAGTCAGCCAGTTCATCAGTTATTCCATCACAAGCTAATTCGGACGAAGTTGATCCGATCGGAGAGGCTGATCTGTTCTTGACGTTCGGACGTGACGTTCAAGCAGAGGAGGTGTTGACCGAGGCGCTCAAGTCTAATCCGCGCAATGTGCCGGTACGTCTCAAATTGTTGTCTATTTATTCAAGCCGGAAGGACACCAACGCGTTCTATACGCAAGCACTGGCCATTAAAGAATCTGGAGATGCAGCTTCTTGGAGCTTGGCTGCCGAGATGGGTAGAGAGTTGGAGCCGAACAATCCACTTTATGGCGGTGATGGCACGAGTGTTCCTCACATGGCCGAACAGAAAGTCGAGGTTGCACAGCCTTCGGTGGACTTCGATCTTGGATTTGGCTCGCCTGCGCCGGCACCATCGACGCCTGATTTCCAAGGCACAGTGGTGATGGAAGCGCCTGCGACTGAAAGTACTACTATTCTCTCGGCAAGCGAATTGCGTGAAGCTCAAGAGACACCGATGGATTTCGACGTGACCGGAAATCATGCGTTGGCTCCAGATGTAGCCTCGGCTGAAAGTTCTGCGGTCAACATGGATGAAATGTTGTTTGACGTGACTTCGGCTCATCCGGGAGTTGTTTCTCAGAATATGACCTCGAGCATCGCAGAGGCTCCTGCGGGAGGCAGTGCGGATGATTTGATATTTGATGTCACCACTGCCTACGCGAGTGCGCCAGTTGCCGAAAAACCAGCCCCCGCTGCTGCCCCATCTGTCGAGGATGGTTTGGCATTCACACTTGATTTCCCGACTGATTTCAGTGCAGCACCTGCCGTTAAAGAAGCTGCTCCAGTCGACATCGGTCTTGCCGACATCAGCCTAAACCTCGGCGATATATCTACCGCTTCGTCAGCCTCGACCAGCGAAAGCAAGGACGAACGTTGGCAGGAGGTCGCGACTAAACTAGATCTGGCCAAGGCTTACCAAGAGATGGGCGATGCCGATGGTGCGAAAGAGATTCTGGATGAAGTATTGCGCGATGGTGATGAGCAGCAACGCGCAAGTGCAGAAGCCATGCTGCAGCAACTGTAATCAATGCAACTTAAGGAAACGGCAGCCACCAAGGCTGCCGTTTTCATTTGAAGATGATGAAAAACATGCCACATCCCGCCGTACAGATACTTGTTTGGGTTTTGCTCGCGCTGCTTGTGCAGCGCTTGCAGGGCATCACTTTGCTGGTCATGTGCATCGTTTTACTCAGCTTGGCTCTGAAGTTATTTGCGGTGCAGATGTTGAGTCTATTACGCCGCACTCGCTGGATCGTGCTCTCGCTGTTGCTGATCTACGCTTACACCACACCGGGCATTGCGTTGTTCTCACAACTCGGAATGTTGTCGCCGACATGGGAGGGATTGTCGGACGGCACGACACAACTGGGGCGATTGTTGAGCGTGTTGGCTGGGCTGGCGATCCTGTTGGCTTTGCTGTCGCAGGCGCAATTGATCAGCGGTTTGTATTCATTGATGTATCCCTTGCGCTGGCTCGGCTTGTCGCGCGAACGTTTCGCCGTGCGTTTGGCATTGACGTTAGAGAATGCGGAATCGGCCATGCGTGATACGGCGGGTGATTGGAGAACCAGCATCGGAAATGCATTAAAACCGAATACATCGGGTGCGTCGCATATCGAATTCGATGTCCATGCGTTCAGACTCATTGACGTTCTGACTCTGCTTGCATGCGCGGCATTGATGATAGGAGTATGGCGATGAGGATAGCACTTGGTGTGGAGTATGACGGCAGTGGATATAACGGTTGGCAGAGCCAACCAGACGTCCCCAACGTGCAAGACTCATTGCAAGCCGCGTTGAGTGGCATCGCGGGCGAAGGCATCGAAATCATCGCCGCTGGGAGAACCGATACTGGTGTGCATGCACTGGAGCAGGTTATCCATTTCGATACCAGTATCGACAGACCGTTATCTGCTTGGGTGCGCGGCACGAATGCTATGTTGCCGAAAGACATCGCCGTGCTATGGGCGCATCCTGTGTCGGATGAGTTCCATGCTCGCTTCTCTGCTCAAGCGCGCAGTTATCAATATGTGCTCATCAATCGTCCGTCGCGTAGTGCCGTGCATCACGCTAAAGTGGGCTGGTTCCATGCTCCGCTGGATGTGGCAGCGATGCGTGAGGCTGCGCAATACTTGCTGGGCGAGCACGACTTCAGCGCATTCCGTTCCTCGCAATGCCAAGCCAAGACGCCGATGAAGAACCTTGCTGTGCTCGAAATCCAACAGCAGGGCGACACCTTCATCTTTGATCTGACTGCCAATGCCTTCCTGCACCACATGGTGCGCAACATCCTTGGTTGCTTGGTCTATATTGGCAAGGGTAAGCACCCGCCGCAATGGATGGTCGAGGTGATGGCAGGTGCCGACCGCAAGTTCGCCGCGCCGACCTTCATGCCGGACGGGCTTTACTTGCGCCACATCACCTATGACCCAAAATGGCAGTTACCACAAGGTACAATGCCGCCTCGTTATTGAATCGATCCCTCCATGACCAGAATCAAAATCTGCGGAATCACCCGCGAGCAAGACTTGCACACTGTGGCAAACAGCGGCGCGGATGCGATCGGGCTGGTGTTCTATGAAAAAAGCCCGCGCTATATCAGCGTCGAACAGGCGAATAAATTGGTTCGCGTTGTGCCACCTTTCGTGACGGTAGTGGGGCTGTTCGTGAATCCAACGGTCGAGTACGTGCGCGAAGTGTTGGCAACAGTCCCATTGGATGTATTGCAGTTCCACGGCGAGGAAACATCGGAGTTCTGCCAGCAGTTCGGCAAGCCTTATCTCAAGGCCATTCGGGTCAAAGCGGGAGTGGATTTGGTACAATGCGCGGCCCGTTATGCCGGTGCGCAAGGCTTGTTGCTGGATGCCTTCGTTGATGGTACGCAGGGTGGAACGGGTGAATCGTTCGACTGGGCGTTGATTCCTCAGAATCTACCGTTGCCGGTGATTCTGTCCGGCGGGTTGCACGCGGGCAATGTGGCCGAGGCGATTAAACAAGTGCGGCCTTACGCGGTGGATGTGTCCAGCGGCGTGGAGGAAGCAAAAGGAATCAAGGAAGCGGCGAAGATCGCGGCATTCATCAATGAGGTTAAACGAATAGATGTACAACTACCCAGATAGTAGCGGCCACTTTGGCCAGTTCGGCGGCATCTACATGGCCGAGACGCTGATTCCCGCAGTGGAAGAACTGCGCCAGCAGTACCTGCGTTTTCGCGACGATCCCGAGTTCAAGGCCGAATTCGCCTATGAGTTGAAGCATTATGTCGGCCGCCCCAGCCCGATCTATCACGCCAAGCGTCTGTCGGACAGTCTGGGCGGCGCGCAGATATACCTGAAGCGCGAAGACTTGAACCACACCGGCGCGCACAAGATCAACAACGCCATCGGACAAGCCTTGCTCGCCAAGCGTATGGGCAAGAAGCGAGTCATCGCCGAGACCGGCGCGGGCATGCACGGTGTGGCGACCGCCACCGTGGCGGCGCGTTTTGGCATGGAGTGCATCGTGTATATGGGCGCGGAAGACATCCAGCGCCAAGCTCCCAATGTATTCCGCATGAAATTGCTGGGCGCGACCGTCGTGCCCGTGGAAAGCGGTTCCAAAACGCTCAAAGACGCGTGCAACGAGGCCATCCGCGATTGGGTCACTAACGTTGAATCCACGTTCTACATTTTCGGTACGGCGGCTGGCCCGCATCCTTACCCGATGATGGTGCGCGACTTCCAGTGCGTGATTGGCAATGAAGCCAAAGTGCAGATGCCGGAGATGATAGGCCGTCAGCCGGATGTGGTGATCGCCTGTGTCGGCGGCGGTTCCAACGCCATCGGCCTGTTCCATCCCTATATCGAAGTGCCGAACGTGCAGATCATCGGCGTGGAAGCGGGCGGGTTCGGTATCGCCAGCGGCAAACATGCCGCGCCGCTCACCGCGAACGCCAAGGTCGGCGTGCTTCACGGCAACAAGGTCAATCTCATGCAGGACGAGAATGGCCAGATCATCGAGACGCATTCCATCTCTGCCGGACTCGATTACCCCGGCGTCGGCCCCGAGCATTGCCTGTTGAAAGAGATCGGTCGCGCGCAATATGTCGCCATCAACGACGATGAAGCGCTGGCGGCGTTCGACTCGCTGTGCCGTTTCGAAGGCATCATCCCGGCCTTGGAATCCAGTCACGCACTGGCGCATGCGATCAAGATCGCGCCGACCATGGCTAAGGATAAAGTGTTGTTGGTGAATCTCTCCGGTCGTGGCGACAAGGACATGAATACCGTGGCGCGCATCAAGGGGATCACGCTATGAGCCGCATCCAGATCACCTTTGACAAACTCAAGCAGCAACAGCGCAAAGCGCTCATCCCCTTCATCACTGCAGGCGATCCGTCGCAGCCACTCACCGTGCCCTTGCTGCATGGCTTGGTGAGTGCAGGGGCGGATGTTCTCGAACTCGGCGTGCCGTTCTCCGACCCGATGGCGGACGGCCCGGTGATCCAGCGCGCTTCCGAGCGTGCGCTCAAGAATGGCATGTCGCTGCGCGGCGTGCTGGGCATGGTAGCTGAGTTCCGCAAGCAGGATGCGACCACGCCCGTGGTGTTGATGGGCTACGGTAACCCTATCGAGGCGATGGGTTGGGAGGTATTTGCACAGCGCTGTGCCGAGGTCGGCGTGGACGGTGTGTTGACGGTGGATTTTCCGCCGGAAGAAAGCCACGAGGCGTTCGAACATCTGCAACGCCACCACATCGCGCCCATCTTCCTGCTCGCGCCGACGACGAATGAAGCGCGCATCCAGCAGGTCGCCAAGTTGGCACGCGGTTATGTGTATTACGTTTCGCTGAAAGGCGTGACCGGCTCGGGTAGCATCGATCTGTCGGCCATCGAGGACAAACTGCCGCAACTGCGCAAACACATCAAGCTGCCTATCGGTGTGGGCTTCGGCATCCGCGATGCTGCGACCGCCAAAGCAGTCGCCAAGCTGTGCGATGGCGTGGTGGTGGGTAGCCGCATCGTGCAGGAAGTAGAAAATTCAACTGAGCAGAATGTCGTCGCCAACGTGAGCAAGTTGGTGCGAGAATTGCGTCAGGCAATCGATCAATAAGAGGAGAGCACATCATGGGTTGGTTCCAAAAACTATTGCCGCCGAAGATCAAACGCCGCGAGAGCGAGGATTCGAAGAAGAACGTGCCGGAAGGTCTGTGGCACAAATGCCCGTCCTGCCAAGCGGTGCTGTACCACTCCGATCTGGAGAAGAACCACAGCGTCTGCCCCAAGTGCAGCCACCATCACCGCATCACCGCGCGTACCCGTCTGGACTGGTTGCTGGATAGCGAAGGCCAGTTCGAGATCGGTTCCGAAGTGTTGCCCATCGATACGCTGAAATTCAAAGACCAGAAGAAATACAGTGATCGTCTGATCGCCGCCAAGAAGAGCACCAGCGAAGACGACGCACTCATCGTGTTGCAAGGCAGCATCCATGCCGTACCGGTGGTCGCGGCAGCGTTCGAATTCACCTTTATGGGTGGTTCCATGGGTTCGGTGGTGGGCGAACGTTTCGTGCGCGGAGTACAAGTCGCCTTGGAACAAAAATGCCCCTTCATTTGCTTCTCCGCCAGCGGCGGTGCGCGTATGCAGGAAGGTCTGTTGTCCTTGATGCAGATGGCCAAGACCAGTGCCGCGCTCACCCAGTTGAGCGAAGCCAAACTGCCCTTCATCTCTGTACTCACCGATCCGACTATGGGCGGCGTCTCCGCCAGCTTCGCCTTCCTGGGGGATGTGAACATCGCTGAACCCGGTGCGTTGATCGGTTTCGCCGGTGCGCGCGTGATTCAGCAGACCGTGCGCGAGACCTTGCCGGATGGTTTTCAGCGTGCCGAGTTCCTGCTGGAACATGGTGCCATTGACATGATCGTCGACCGCCGTGAGATGCGCGACCAACTGGCGACACTCATCACACTGCTGACCAAGCAGGATGCGGTGACGAAGCTGGAAGCCGCGTAATTATTCAGTTTTGCAATCGGCAGGAGAGTTTCTTGCCGATTGCAGTGTAGTCAAAGTCGAAATGCCAACTTCCTTAGCCGACTGGCTAACCCACCTCGAATCCCTGCATCCCAAAACCATCGCGCTCGGTCTGGAGCGTGTGGCGCAAGTCAAGCAGCGTCTAAATCTCAACCCTGATTTTCCTATCATCGTCGTCGGCGGAACCAACGGCAAAGGCTCGGTGTGCGCGATGCTGGAATCCATCCTGCATGCGGCGGGTTATCGTGTTGGCTGCTACACCTCACCGCATCTCTTGGATTACAACGAGCGCGTTCGTATTGCCAAACAGCAGGTGAGAGATGCGGAGTTGTGTGCTTCATTTGAACAAATAGAGCATGCGCGCGGCGACATCGCGCTGACCTATTTCGAATTTGGCACGCTAGCTGCGATGCAATGTTTCATCGCACACAAGGTGGATGTTGCCATCCTCGAAGTTGGGCTGGGTGGCCGGTTGGATGCGGTGAACGTGTTCGATGCGGATGTCTCGGTGGTGACCAGCGTGGACATCGATCATGTGGATTATCTGGGAGATACGCGCGAGAAGATCGCCTTCGAGAAGGCGGGCATCTTCCGACAAAGTCGTGTGGCGATCTGTGCGGACACTGATGTGCCGCAGGCTTTGCGTAAGCATGCGGGCGACATAGGCGCGGAGCTATGGTGCATAGGCAGTGAGTTCGGTTTCACTGAGCATCAAGGGCAGTGGGACTATCGCAGCAAGGTGGGGTCGCGCAGTGCCTTGCCACATCCGGCATTGCGCGGGGCGTTCCAGTTACACAATGCCAGTGCCGTGCTGGCCGCTTTGGATGCGCTAAAAGACAAAACCCCTGTGAGTATGGAGGCGGTGCGCCGTGGGCTGACCGAGGTCGAGTTGACGGGGCGTTTCCAGTTCGTACCGGGCAAGCCGCGCGTCTGCATCACTTCCGCCACCGTATAGAATGATCCGAAGGCCGCGATTCTACAC
>JARCRR010000155.1 GCA_029850565.1 Gallionella sp.
GTGGACGCCCGACCCCGCCGATCTCGCGCTTGGCGATCCACTCGCTATAGCTTTCCGCATTGAACGCCTCGATGAAGCGATCCGCTGTTGGATACGAGGTGTAGCGCGGCCCGTTTTTGTCGAGTCTGCGAATCAGTTCCAGATCCACCACCAGTTGATTGACTGCGTCGTTCATTACTGCCTCCATAAATGAGGCGCGTACTATGCCATCACTCTGCCTAGATGACTTGATATATGTCAAAATGGTTGGGTATATAGACCCTCCGCATTTTGCGGCTTTTAGTGAATAAACAGTGCCTCCAAACACCTCTACAGACCTAAAGATCGCCTGTTCCAATTGCAATCTGCGCGAGATCTGCCTGCCCGTCGAATTGACCGAAAGCGAGATGCATCGCTTGGAAGATCTGAGCAACAATAAACGCAGTTATATGTCGGGCGGCTATCTCTATCGAACGGGAGACCGTTTTCGATCACTGCACGCCATCCGTAGCGGCTCGTTCAAGACACGCGTCCTGCACGAGGATGGCCGGGAGCAGGTCACCGGCTTCCTGATGGCGGGTGAAATCATCGGGTTGGATGCCATCAGCACCGATTTCCACACCTGCGAGGCGGTGGCGATGGAGGACAGCGAGGTGTGTGAACTCCCCTTCACAAAACTGGAAGAGCTCAGCCGCGAGATTCCCAGCCTGCAACGTCATCTGCACAAAATCATGAGCCGCGAGATCGTGCGCGACCAAGGCATCATGCTGTTGCTCGGCTCCATGCGCGCCGAGGAACGGCTGGCCGCCTTTCTGCTCAATTTGTCTCAACGCAATGCAACCCATGGCATGTCGGCCACGCAGTTCAAATTGCGCATGTCGCGCTTGGAGATCGGCAGCTATCTGGGCTTGAAACTCGAGACCGTGAGTCGTGCCTTTTCCCACTTTCAAGACGATGGTTTGATACAAGTCAAAGCCCGTGCTGTCGAGTTGCTGGATCTACCCCGGCTGCGCACATTGGTCGGCAAATCCTGATGCGACCAACTGCCGCATTCCTTTATTGGGCCGAAATGGGTATCCTGCGCACCGCAACCAAAACACGATAGGGAGAAGACATGTCACAACCATACCAAGCCACACCGGAAGAGATGACTCGCGCCAAATGGCCGCATGAGTTATTCCTCATCAATCTGGTGTTCAACCATATCCTGGTATTCGCCTCCACATTTGGCGTTTTCAGCACCTTTCCGCTGATGGTTTTGATCGTGCCGATCACTTCGTTCGTCATCACTGGTTACATCTTGTTTAAGGCCAAAAAGGTCGCCACAGGAAGCGATACCGCGTTCGTGAAAGCTCACTGGGTCGTGGCCAACAAGCGCAACACACATTTCATGTGGCTGTTGACCATCACCTGTATCGTCATCGGCGGCGGATTCTGGCTGTCGAAGGTGATGGGCTGGTCAAAGATCGCCACCATCGCTTTGCTGGGGGGTGTCGGGCTGTTGCCCTTCATGGTGTCGCTCTTGGTATTGATCGTGCTGGGGAATGATTCCATGTATCAGGCGCGCCACCATAAATTCCCTCGTGGAACGACACCTCCAACCGAAGCGACGTAGAACCTCTACTTAAAATACAAAATGACAACTGAAAGCAAAATCTATTGGGGTGTCGGCATCTTTTCCGTCGTCATCATTCTTGGGGCGTTCCTCATTCCGGGTGACCGTCCTGAAAAAGAAGATCTTCCTTGGCACATCGAACATCCCACTGCCGATTCCGTACGCGTATTCGGACTGACTTTAGGCGTTTCGACTCCAGCCGAGGCTGAGGCACGATTCAAAGAGCAAGCAGAACCCAGCTTGTTCAAGACACCGGAAGGTGTGATGAGCGCAGAAGTGTTCTTCGAGCAGATCAATTTGGCCGGCTTGCGTTCGCGCGTGGTATTGACTGTCGGCATTCCAAACACAGAGATGCACGCGATGTATGAAAGAGGCTTGCGTATGGCTGCAACGGGTAGCGCTAAGAAGATCACGCTGACGCCAGAGGATATAGCTCGTCTGCGTAGTCTGCCGATCACCAGTTTGACCTACATGCCCGGTGTTCGTGTCGAAGAGGCGCTGTTTCAGAAACGCTTCGGCAAACCCACACAAGTTGTCAAAGAAGCCAAGACTGGTGCGATCCACTGGCTGTACCCGCAAAACGGGTTGGATCTGACGCTGGGGGGAGGCGAGAAGCCGGTGTTGCAATACGTGTCGCCAAAAGAGTTTGACGCACTCGTGAAGCCGCTGTTGGCCAACGGCGAGGTGGTCACTCAATAGTCTTCTTGTCCGTGTCCGATCGCTTGGTCGGATGCGGCATCATGTCATCGTCGTCATCCATCAAGATACGGTTGCCACTTCCTTCCATATCCTCATATTGCCCCTTCTTCACGGAAAAGATCAGCACAACCACCAAAATAATGCCGAAGAACATCATGCCGGGTATTAAACTGTAGATCACTTCCATCGCTTTATCTCACTTATGAATTAGGTTTGACTTCGTCTTTGAACAGGGTGCGGATGCGTGCCGCATTACCGATCACTATGAGCGAACTGATCGGCATGGTGATAGCTGCCGCCAGCGGCGTCACCTTGGCCATCATCGCCAACGGCACCATGATGATGTTATACACAAATGATAGCCCGATGTTCTGCTTGATGGTGCGCAGGGTACGACGTGAAAGTTGAGTAGCTTGCAACACCTTATTGAGCTCGTTGTGCATCAATACGATGTCCGCACTCTCCACCGACACATCGGTACCCGAGCCTAATGCGATCCCCACATCAGCCCTGATCAAGGCGGGGGCATCGTTCACGCCGTCACCCACCATCGCCACCACCGCACCACCCTGTTGTAATTGATGGATGACGCGATCCTTGTCCTGGGGCAGCACCTCAGCGATAACCTCCATACCACCGAGTTGTTTAGCGATTGCCTCGGCGACAGGTCGGCGGTCGCCACTCAATAACGTCATCTTGATACCGCTGGCACGCAGTTCATCGACCAGTTGCTGTGCGTCACTGCGTAGGCGATCCGCCAATGCGATGATGGCCACATGTCTATCACCCCGTGCCATATAGACGCAACTCATCGCTTCCGCCTCCAGGTTGTGCGCCTTGGATTGCAGTCCCACGTCCAGCGTGATGCCGTGGTGCATCAACCAGTTCGCACTACCCAACAAGATGCGCTGCCCCGATACGGTTGCCACTATGCCCAGACCGGCAGTTGCATGAAAATCGCCCACTTCGATATCTCGGTACGGATATTGTTGTTCTTCTGCATAACGTGTGATGGCGTGCGCCACACCATGTTCACTGTAGCGTTCTGCTGCTGCCGCATAACGCATCGCCTCTTCGCCATTCACCCCTGAAGCCCACCGCACCTGTGCGACGCTCATCACACCTTCCGTGAGCGTGCCCGTTTTATCGAACACGAAATGGGTCACTTTGGATAAGGTCTCCAACACCAAGCCGTTCTTCACCAAGATGCCGTACTTGGCCCCTAGGCCGGAGGCGACCGCAATCGACATCGGCGTTGCCATCCCCAAAGCGCAGGGACAGGTGATGATGAGCACCGAGGTCGCTGCCATCAATGCGATCTCGAAATCTTGGCTGTTCCAGATGAAAAAGGTGGTCGTCGCACAGATCATCGTCACCAGCACGAACCACGGCACGATGGTATCGGCCAAACGCTGTATGGGTGCTTTTGATGATTGCGCCTCTTCGACCAGCTTGATGATCTTTGACAAGGTAGTGTCCTGCAATTGCGTCCTGACTTCGACCAACAATACACCGCTGGTGTTCACCGTTCCCGCAGAAACGGATGACCCGATGCGCTTGGTCACTGGTAATGATTCACCGCTCAACATCGATTCATCTACGGCACTATGCCCTTCCAGCACCAAACCATCGACCGGTATGGTGTAACCGGGTTTGACCAGTACGTGGTCACCCAATTTGACCCCGCGTATCGGTGTCATCTGCTCGACGCCATCGCGCATCACCAGCGCGACTCGGGGCTGCAATTCCATCAGGCGTTTAGTGGCCGAAACCGCTTGATGGCGGAACATTCCTTCCAAATAGCGACCGATGAGGATGATGAATGTCAGATTGGTGACGGTGTCAAAATAGACCTCGCCGTGCTGATTGTTGGTAATCGTTACATAGACGGAATACGCATAGGTGACGCTCAAGCCTACAGCAATGGGCATATCCATCGTGAGATGTCCCGCACGCAAACCACCGATCGCGCCACGGAAAAAGGGGTAACCCGAATACAACAGGGTGGGCGTTGCCAGCACCAAGGCCACCCAATGAAAGAAGCTTCGGAACTCATCCTGGTTCGCACCGCTATACAAAGCGATGGCAATCCACATCATGTTCATCGCGGCGAATCCGGCAAAGAACAGGCGGAACAACATGGCGCGATTGGTCTTCTTGATCGAGCCTTCAGCACTTTCCGGATCATAGGGCACGGCGGAATAGCCGATACGCGCGAGTGCTTTGATCAGATCGGAGAGTTTGCTCTTGCTGTTGTCCCAGCGCAGATGTAATCGCTTGCCTGCCAGATTCACTTCCGCCAGTTGCACACCGGGGGCTCGATTCAAGCCGCGCTCGATGAGCCAAACACAGGCTGCGCAATGGATACCTTCGACCAACAGATGGATGTCGCGCACATCTCCCGAGCAGGTCGTGAACTCCTGCTGCACTTCATCGAAGTCGTATATCTCGATGTCTTTCGGAGGCTCTGGCGGGGGACCTAGCAGCGCGCCATCTGGTGTGCGCTGATAATAACCTTGCAGACCGGATTCGTAGATGGCGTTACAGACAGATTGACATCCAAAACAGCAGAATTCCCTCTCGCGTTGCTCTAATTCGGATTTGAAATGCGCATCCGCAGGGATAGGCAATCCGCAGTGGAAACAATCATGCAATGCGTGATGGCCTGCTTGCGTCATTGATGCCGACTACCGATCAGGAGCGTTCTTCGACCTTGAATCGATCCGTATCCACGGTGAATTCGTCTGCGCCACGCTTGATATGGATATGCAACTCCCAATACCCCTTCAATGGGAAGGTGACGTAACCCTGATAACTTCCAGCCGCCACCTCTTTGAATGACGTGGTGAAGTCTTTGCTTGCATCAGCCGCACGGTAGGCTTCGACCTCCATCTCTCCACTTACTGGCTTACCGTCTTTATCCACTACGCTGATTTCATACATCGTGGGCTGATTCAGAACGATAGCCTTAGGCTTCTTGATCGTAGTCTGCCAAGCCAGTGCTTGTTGCGCACCCAGTTCGCTCAATACCTGCGTATTTGTCTTGCGGTCTTTGGTCTTGTACTCGCGATCGACCAGCATGGACTTGTTATGCGTCGCAAACCAGATGAATGTGGCATTCACTGCAAGAACCAGCAATATCAAGCCGATCAAGCTCAACATCCATGGATTACGCAGTCCTGATTTTTGGTCTTGCGAGATCATCTTATATAACCTTATTTTTTGGGACCATAAAAGCGGTCAGTGTACTCGGCAAAAATACTCGGGTCTTCCAAGCCTTCCACGTGGAAATGAATAGGCGTCGTATCCTCGTTGATATTCGCTTTAGGTGCTTTTACAAATATTGTGAACGCGGTACCACGCCCGTGATGAATCACCGGGTTGCTTTCAGCACCGATGATGACTTGGTCTTTGATTCCACCCAGCGCTGTCACTTTGACTTGGAAGTCCTTGTCTGTTTTGTTCAGCAACTTGAATTCATATTTATTTTGGATGGAGCCGTCACTCATGCTCACATACAGTGGTTGACGTTCATGCATCACTTTTAAAGTCAATGAGCCAAGGTGAGTGAGTCCCCAAACGATACCCGCCAGTGCAATCACGATGATGCCGATATACACCAAAGTGCGTGGATGTTGGTACATCTTCTTGGCAGGCTTGCCCGACAACTCATCCAAGGATGCATAGCGAATCAAGCCTCTTGGCTTACCGACTTTGTCCATGATGGAATCACATGCGTCAATACACAAACCGCAGGTGATACAACCCAACTGCTGACCGTTACGAATATCTACACCGGTCGGACAAACTTGCACGCATTGGAAACAATCGATGCAATCCCCCTGTGGCGCCACCACCTCACCGCCACGACGGATCTTGCCGCGTGGCTCACCACGCGTGTAATCATAGGTCGGCAGAATAGTCTGCGAGTCGTTCATTACCGCTTGGATGCGTGCATAAGGACACAACCAGAAACAGGTCTGTTCGCGCAGGAATCCAGCCAGGATGTACGTTCCAAAGAAGAACATGATCAACACCACCCAACCAACCATTGGTAATTGGAAATGGATCAATTTGCTCCAGTAATCAAATGCGTCGACGAACCAGACGGAGAAGCTGATGCCTGTGAAAACCGCAATCGCCGCCCAAGCCAGATGCTTCAAGCCTTTTTTCTTGAGCTTATCTGCACTCCAAGGAGCTTCATCTAATTTACGACGCGCCGTAGGATTGCCTTCGATCTTTTCTTCCAGCCAAGTGAACCAATCTGTCCACGCTGTCTGGAAGCAGAAGTAGCCGCACCATACGCGTGATGCGACTGAAGTCACCGCAAATAGAGTCATCGCCGCCACCAAGAGGATTAAGGATAACATCCAGATGTCTTGGGGCAGAACCGTCAAACTAAAGAAGTGAAATTGACGATTATCGATATCGAAAAGAATCGCCTGTTTGTCATTCCATCGCACATAAGGAAAGAAAAAGAAGGGAAGCCACAAGGCGAGTTGCGCGCGATCTTTGAAAGTGCGAAAGAACCCGGGCATGCGCTTCGCATGAATCGTTTTTCCACCGGTATTGACCGTCCAGACTTCGAATTCGTTGTAGATGGTGGTGACTTCGCCAGGTTCTTTTTTTTCAACTTCTTGGTTCACGCTCGCACTCCTAAATGGAAGGGAATAATCCAGTCTCATGCTGGACTCCAAAATAACTTCGGAGCAATTCTACTGCCTGAGCAGAACCGCTTCAGTGATATTTTGCACAGAATGAAAAAGGAGGAGAGCGAACTCTCCTCCTTTTTCAAATACTAATTCTTACTTTTGTGCTTTTTCTTCTTCAGCTTTCTTGGCGTTGCGAACCGCCTTGAAAAGCAACCACACTGGCACCAAGAATGACAAGCCTACGCAAATAATCACTCCCCACAGTACCGCATCATTATTGATGTGATTCATCTTTACACTCCTTGTTCAGATTTTGAAGGACTGCACGGGCTAGCCCGTGCAGACTTGTACATCTTACTTAGCTACAGGAGCGTCAGCCTGACCGCCACCGAACTTGTACACATAGACAGCCAACTTCTTGATCTCAGCATCGGACAGTTTACCGCCCTGGAACGTTGGCATCACGGCTACACGTGTTTCCGGTGTGCCCGCATTGACACCATTCTTGATGGTGTACTTGATACCTTCGACAGAGCTGTCAAAACGCCACACACTGTCTGTCAGATTGGCAGAGCCCATCGCTTGCATACCCTTGCCGTCCGCACCGTGGCAAGCCACGCAACCCTTATCCGTGAACAACGGAGTAGAAGTTGGTTTGCCCGCAGCAACTGCATTGGCCAGCGTATCGATTTCAGCTTCGGACAACATATCCTTGTGCGCCATCATCATGCCTTGGCGACCGCCAGAGATTGTCGTGTGGATGTCGTCGATCTTACCGCCGTACAACCAGTCATCGTCGTTCAGGATAGGGGCGAACAGACCTTGCTTGTCGTGCGTACCAACACCATTCTGACCGTGACAAGCTGCACAGTTGTCACCAAACAGAACCTTACCCGAGCGAGTGACGTACTCTGTCAATTCACTGTCAGCCAGAATCGCTGCGGGCGTCATGTCCTTGAGCTTGGCTTCGTACTTGCCGCGCACTTCGTCCACAACGCTCTTATCGGCTTCCATCTCCTTGATCGCTGTCCATCCACCAACGCCCTTGAAGAAGCCATTAGCGGTTGAAACTGGAATGGACGGATAGAATATCCAATATACAACGACCCAAATTGCGCTGGCTGTCAGGCCCAGCATCCACCATTTGGGCGGCTGATTGATGTAGTCGCCCAAATCGTCATCCCAAACGTGGCCAGTTGTTGGCACGTCACCTGCATTATGTTTATCACTCATCTTTTTTCTCCCAATTTGATAGGGTCTTCGTCATCCAGCGCCATAGCGGCCTGGGATTCGAATCTTTCCTTGTTGGACGGCCGGAACACCATGACATAGGTGACTACCATACCGACCGCCGCGACCAAGAGGAAGAAGACTCCCAGCCAGTCGTTCGTCGTCATGGCTTGCACATCCATGCCAAAGTATTCCAACAGTTTAATCACGGTAGTTCACACCTTCTTCGAACTTGACGTGATTGCCCAGCCCTTGCAGGTAGGTGATCAGCGCGTCCATGTCAGTCTTACCTTCCAGCTCAGCGGCCGCACCAGCGATGTACTCGTCGGTGTAGATTGTCTTAGGCACTGGGTTGAACGGCATGATGGTCATGACTTTGAGCGTTTGCACGGTTTCTTCAACATTCACTGGCTTGTTTTCCAACCAGAAATAGTTCGGCATAACGGACTCAGGAACGACTTCACGTGGATATTTCAGATGGCGGCGATGCCATTCATCCGAATACTTGCCACCCAAACGAGCCAAGTCAGGACCAGTACGTTTGGAACCCCATTGGTAAGTGTGGTCGTACATCGACTCTTCAGCGATGGAGTAGTGACCATAACGATCCTTCTCATCGCGGAACGGACGAATCATCTGCGAGTGGCAAAGGAAGCAGCCTTCACGGATGAACACGTTACGACCAGCCGTTTCCAATGCTTTGTAAGGACGCACGCCATCGCCTGGTTGCCAGTCATTCAGCGTCTTGTGTGCTGAAGTCGCCGGATTCCAGATGATCTTGTCCATCGGGATCACATTGCCATTGGCATCTTTGTGTTGCGTGTTGTTACAAGTGGGATCGTTCTGGCACATCGCCGTATTTGGCAGATAGAACAGAGGAACGATTTCCACGATACCGCCGATCGCCACAGCGATCGCGGTCATAACAAACATCAGGAGTGTGCTACGTTCGATCTTGTCCTGAAATTTTGTCGAATAAAGTGTGTCGTGATCAGACATGTTGTCACTCCTTATGCGTTAGCCGGAACACCGTTAGCACTGCGCGCCGCACTTGCTGTGCGCACAGTCATCACGATGTTGTAGAGAGCGATCCAAGTACCGATGTTGAAGATCAGGCCGCCGATAGCGCGCATCGCGTAGTACGGATGCATTGCGGAAACCGATTCAACGAAGGTATAGGTCAGTGTGCCGTACTCGTCGTAGTCGCGCCACATCAGGCCCTGCATGATGCCAGAGACCCACATCGCAACAACGTAAACCACGGTACCGATGGTCGCCAACCAGAAGTGGACGTTCACCAGACCTTCGGAGTACATCTTCTCTACGCCCCACAGCTTTTTAACCATGTGGTACATCGCGCCGTAGGCAACCATCGCCATCCAGCCCAACGCGCCAGAGTGAACGTGACCAACCGTCCAGTCAGTGTAGTGAGACAGAGCATTCACAGTCTTGATGGACATCACTGGGCCTTCGAAGGTGGACATAGCGTAGAACGCCAGAGCCACAACCAAGAAGCGCAAGATGTAGTCGGTACGCAATTTGTCCCATGCACCGGACAAAGTCATCATACCGTTCATCGCACCGCCCCAGGATGGGATGATCATCGCCAGAGAAACTGCGGCACCAAGGGAGCCAGTCCAGTCAGGCAATGCTGTGTATTGCAGGTGGTGCGCGCCCAACCAAACGTAACCGAAAGACAGGGCCCAGAAGTGCAGCACAGACAAACGATACGAGAACACTGGTTTGCCAGCTTGCTTAGGAACGAAGTAATACATGATGGCCAAGAAGCCGCCAGTCAAGTAGAAACCCACCGCATTGTGACCCCACCACCATTGGATCATAGCGTCTTGTACGCCAGAGTAGATGGAGAAGGAATTAGTCATGCTGACAGGGATCGCCATGCTGTTCACAACGTGCAGATACGTGATCATCACGATCATGCCCATGGTGAACCAGTTCGACACATAGATATGCGATGTCCTGCGGATGCCGATGGTCATGATGTAGTTGAAACCGTACATCAGCCATACAACCGCGATCGCGATATCGATCGGCCATTCCAACTCAGCGTATTCCTTGCCGGAAGTCCAACCCAGAGGCAAGGTGACCACTGCGGAAACGATGATCAGATTCCAACCGATGAACGTCGCCCATGCCAGCTTGTTGCTCCACAGAGCAGTCGAGCCGGTACGTTGAACGATGTAGAAACCTGTTGCCATCAGCGCACAACCACCGAACGCAAAAATCACCGCGTTGGTATGCAATGGACGCAAACGACCGAATGTGATCCATTCGAGGTCAAAGTTTAAGAACGGCCACGCCAATTCGGATGCAACATACACACCGATGAGTGTACCTACTACTGCATAAATGGCGGCGGCGATGGTAAACCAACGCACTACCTCCATGTCGTACTTTACTGGTGTCGCTTGAGTAGCTGCCACAGTAATCTCCTCCCCAGAGCAAGTTAAAAAACCAATGCGCCCAGCAAACCAATAATCCGGATATGCAAGACGCACCCTTTTACTACCTATTTCTAAAGCGCGGCAAATTGTCGCAGTGCTTCGACGACAAGTAAAGCCAAAACTAGTTCCCCACCCGTCATACCCCACTAAAACTGTCGGGATGGCGCAGCCAGAGTGAGGCGGATACTAGGGAATATTCCCGATGGGCATTTTGACTTATGTCAAAAACCGCTTAGCGGTTATACCGCCGAACGGAGCAAGGAGATTTGGAGCGGGTGAAGGGGATCGAACCCTCGTATGCAGGAGGGTAAGGAGGCGACCTCACGGCCACCCCCTCCCCTAAGAACCGAACGTGCAAGTTTCCCTGCATTCGGCTCAAGCAACCCTGAAACACTGCCCAATGAAGAGCAATGCCAGCGGGGTCGTTACTCGTTTACGTGATGCTGTTGATGACAATTCGGGTGCAGCAACTCCAGATTCGAGAGCACATCCGAACCTCCGCGAGACCGTTTGACCCGATGGTGTAAATGCCACCCCGTGTCGCGCGTAATCTTTTGAAGACAGATTGGGCAAAGCCCTTCCTGCCACCACCACAACCAACGTAGTTTTCTGCGTCCTTCGAGCGCCATATCCATCTTGCGGGCGAGCCGCTTGGTGAAATACTCGTCGAACGCCGGGTCATAAGGATTCGCTTCTGCTTGCACCTTGATATGAGCCCGTTTCCGGAACTCACCCAGGATGGGAAAAATCCTCTCCTTCTCGGCAAAGCGCCAATCGCGCCCCTTGGAACTCACGAAGTAACGCTGTTTGACCCATCGCTTCCCCTTGTTAGGGTGACGACGAACCGCCCAACGCCACAACATTTGCCAGATCAAGTGATCGCATTTAGCGAAGGTGCGCGTCGCCATTTGGCTTCGATGATAGTTTGCCCAGCCGCGAATCATCGGCATGAGTTTGTCTATCACCTTTTCCTGTTTGGCAGTTCGCATTGCCCCCAGTGTTTCACGCAACTTGGTCATGAATGCTTTGACGTTTTTCGTCGAAGGCCGCGTGAGCAACATCCGATTGAACCGCCTTACATTCCACCCCAGAAAGTCGAACCCTTCCGTCACATGAGTGATGGTGGTTTTCGTCTCCGAGAGAACCAAGCCTCTTGCGGCCAGAAACTGCACCACCAAAGGTTTGACCCGCTCCTCCAACAACTCTCGTGAGCTGCCAGTAATTACGAAGTCATCCGCGTAACGCACCAAATGGACTTTCGCCTCACGTGCCTGCCGGACTGTGTGAAACAGCCCTTCGAGCTCGCGCTGCAATCCATCGAGTGCCATGTTTGCCAACACCGGAGAAATGATGCCACCTTGCGGTGTCCCGGCATTGGTTGGGAACAACTTTCCCATCTCTATAAACCCCGCTTTCAGCCACTTCCTTAGGATGCCTCTGTCCATACAGACGTTGGCCGCCAGCCAGTCATGACTGATGTTGTCAAAACACCCCTTGATGTCGCCCTCAAGCACCCACTGCGGCGACGCTTTTCGTCCAAGCGCATTTCGCACTTGTTCAATGGCATCGGCAGTTGAGCGCTCACGGCGGAAGCCGTATGAGTGCGAATCTCCGGTTGTCTCGGCGACAGGATCTAGTGCGAGTAGGTGCAACGCCTGCATCGCCCGGTCGCGCATGGTTGGAATGCCCAGTGGGCGCTTGTCACCATTTGCTTTGGGGATATAGATACGTCGCAGCGGTAACGGTCTGTATCTCTTGCTACCGAGACCCAGGACTGCTTCCCACTTTTCTTCTGGAGTGCTCCAAGTTTTACCATCTACACCCGGAGTTTTCCGACCACGGTTTTCCGTCACCCGCTTCACAGCCAATGCTTTCGCACTAGTGGATTGGGTTAGGAGCCGTTGCAGAGAGCGGGCTTTACGCCACTCGCCTGCTTTTACCGCTTTCGCGATTCGCGTCTGTAACCTCGCAACAGATTGGTGTGCATCGGACCAATGAATCTGGTGCCAACTGTGCCAGCCTGCGGAGGCAACATCGCCGTTTTGATACCTAGCGTCCATATCAACCTCCGATATTGGAGCGGGTGAAGGGGATCGAACCCTCGTCGTAGGCTTGGGAAGCCTCTGCTCTACCATTGAGCTACACCCGCGTAATCCCGAAGGGAATAGACGCATCACCCCCTAGGGGATAATACATCCATCCCCGTTGGGTACGATTTACAGACCTGTCTCGCGACAGATCACCTAGTGGAAGTCTGCACGCTTTCGCGTTAGGGCGATCATTTCATCCCCTATCTGCGCCACTACAGCACAGCATTCGCTTTTTCCACTTTCCTCTACCCACTATGGTATCGGACGACCTTGCGGTCGCCTTTGTCCGCCAGATAGGCCGGACACCCTATTGGGCTTACCACGTTCCGCACAAGTAACAAGAGTTGGGAAGGTTCCGCCTTTTCGCCGGTGATCGTATGTCAGCGTATTTGCACCAAGCAAACAAATAACCGATCACGTGCCATTTTGGCCAGAGCCCGATACTACAAGTTGCGTTTGGCTCTACAAGCTTGACGACGTTTAACAGCGGTTCACATTACGTTAACCATCCAACTCAGCCTAGTGCCTCATCCGGGTGCAACTCCCGAAATCACACCAAACCCCTCGCGGGGCTTGATATACCCCGTAAGGTGGCTACATTGTCAGAGCGCTTAGCACCCCACCGTTACCAGTGGCGCACTGCTCCTAGACTACGAGGGGCTGAACCCTCGGTTTTGTCCACTCCAAAATACAACCTTGAAATGTCAAAACAATTACTTATGCAGCTTTCGCCGCGTTCGCAGTCTTTCCGGTGTTCTGGGTCGACTGCTGTTTAAATGCTAGGCAATTAAAGTCCTAGCGGTAATAACGCACGACTCGTGTCGCACGCTTGGGAAGCTGCCGTTCTACCATTGAACTACACCCGCATATAGTAGAATGCGGCGCGGATTCTAACACGGGCAATTTGAACAAAGTGATCACCCTTACCATCAACGGCGCATCTCGCCAATTCCGAACAAACCTCACTGTCGCCGCGCTTATTGAAGAGATGGGGTTGGCGGGCAAACGTATCGCCCTTGAGCGAAACGGGGAAATCGTGCCGCGCGGCACATTCGTCACACAGACTTTGGTCGATGGCGACAAACTCGAAGTCGTTGTCGCGGTAGGCGGTGGCTAAAACATCAATCAGGGACACAACCATGAACGACAAACTCATCATCGCAGGCAAGAGCTATTCGTCCCGACTATTGGTCGGCACTGGCAAATATAAAGATTTCACCGAAACACGTGCGGCATTGGATGCCAGCGGAACCGAGATCGTCACCGTGGCGATCCGTCGCACCAATCTCGGACAAAATGCCAACGAGCCCAACCTGCTCGATGCCGTGCCACCCTCAAAATTCACCTACCTGCCCAACACCGCAGGTTGCTATACCGCAGACGATGCCGTGCGCACATCACGTCTGGCGCGTGAACTCTTGGATGGACATAGCTTGGTCAAATTGGAAGTGTTAGGCGACCCTCAGTCTCTTTATCCCAATGTGATCGAGACTATCGCCGCCGCCAAGACATTGGTGTCTGAAGGTTTCCAAGTGATGGTCTACACCTCGGACGACCCCATCATCGCCAAGCAGTTGGAAGACATCGGTTGTGTCGCCATCATGCCACTGGCCTCCCTCATCGGTTCCGGTATGGGCATCCTCAATCCGTGGAATCTGCAACTCATCATGGATAGGGTCAGCGTGCCCGTGATCGTCGATGCTGGCGTGGGCACCGCTTCCGATGCCGCGATTGCGATGGAACTGGGTTGCGATGGCGTACTGATGAACACCGCCATCGCTGCCGCTCAACAACCCGTGTTGATGGCCAGCGCCATGAAGAAGGGCGTGGAAGCCGGACGCGAGGCCTATCTCGCCGGACGTATGCCAAGAAAGTTGTACAGCGCCAGCCCTAGCTCTCCAACGACGGGCATCATCGCCTCGGCGCGTAACTGACGATGTCCGAATCCGAAGACCTGAGTAAGCGCCACATCCGCAGTTTCGTCCTGCGCCAAGGCAGAGTATCTGTTGCCCAACAACGCGCCATCGACACGCTGCTGCCACGTTACGGGATTCCATATAACGCGCACACTCTTGACCTCAATCTCGAGTTTCGACGCAATGCGCCGAAGATCCTCGAGATCGGCTTTGGCATGGGCGACAGCACGGCGACCATCGCTCAGACAAATCCCGAGATCGACTATCTTGCGCTGGAAGTACATACACCCGGCGTCGGCAATCTGCTTAAATTGATCGAGTCAGAGAACATCGAGAATATTCGCATCATGCAACACGATGCGGTCGAGGTACTGCGCGACATGATTGCCGATGCAAGCTTGGATGGCGTACACATCTTTTTTCCAGATCCTTGGCATAAGGCGCGCCACAACAAGCGACGCCTTATCCAGTCGCCCTTCATCGCCCAACTAGTGCAAAAGATAAAGCCCAGTGGATATCTACACGTTGCGACAGATTGGCAGGATTACGCCGAGCAGGTACTTAGAGTCTTCAATGCCGAACCTCTGCTAGAAAATACTGCTGCCGATTACGCACCGCGCCCCAGCTATCGCCCACTCACCAAATTCGAGAAGCGCGGCCTTAATCTGGGGCATGGCGTTTGGGATCTAGTGTTCCGCCGCAAGGAAAATCTCTAACAAGTCGTTCAGGAATCGCTGTCCGAGAAGTGTCGGTGCAATGCGCAGATGGTCGCGCTGCAACAGCCCTCGCTTCTCCGCTTCCATTAGCCCATTTTGGATTGATAGCAATGACAGACTGGTGCGTTCGACAAATAGGCTGCTATCGATCCCCTCGTTCAGCCGCAACGCATTCATCATGAACTCGAACGGTAGCGCATCGATTCCCACCGCGTGCTCGGTTTGTATCGACGCACCTTGTCCAACCTGCTGCATATAAGCCTGCGGTTGCTTATAACGCGCCTGGCGCAATACCTTGTCGGGGAAGCTCAACTTGCTGTGCGCACCCGCACCGATGCCCAAATAATCGCCGAATTGCCAGTAATTGAGATTGTGTTTGGAGCGCCGCTTGAGTTGCGCGAAAGCGGATGTTTCGTAATGCTCATAGCCCTGCGTTGCCAATAGCGCTTCGATTTGAACTTGCATCTCGGCGCTCGCATCGCCATCGGGCAAGGCAGGTGGGTTGTGATGGAACTGTGTGTTCGGCTCCAAGGTCAGGTGATAGCAAGACAGATGCTGCGGCTTGTATCGCAACGCAGTCTTAACATCCAACAACGCCTCTTCCAAAGTCTGTTTCGGCAAGGCATACATCAGGTCGAGATTGATGTTGTCGAAATGCCGCTGCGCAATCTCGATGGCACGCTTCGCCTCATCCGCAGAATGGATGCGCCCCAGCGCTTGCAAATGTGTATCGTTGAAACTCTGGACGCCCATCGACAAGCGATTTACCCCCGCATCACGGAAGGCAGCGAACTTATCTGCCTCCACCGTTCCGGGATTCGCCTCCAGCGTGATCTCGGCATTGATGTCGAGTGGCAACAACATGCGCACATTGCGCAGGATCTCGCCGATCGCCTCACCGCTCAACAAGCTCGGCGTACCGCCACCGAAGAACACCGTGTAGACCTTGCGCCCCCATATCTGGGGTAATGCCATCTCCAAGTCGCGTACCAATGCTGCCACATATTCTTTTTCAGGGAAGGTTCCGCGCGCTTCATGCGAGTTGAAATCGCAATATGGGCATTTGCGCACGCACCATGGAATGTGGATATATAAAGACAGCGGGGGCAATGCTTGGAAAGCGACACCGCGCGAGCGCAACCCGACACCTTGCAGTGGATGCGCGGTCATGCGTTACCGTTGGCTTTCAGTTTCTCCAACAGCACTTTCATCGCCTTGCCGCGATGACTGATCGCGTGTTTTTCGTCATGCGTCAGTTCAGCGCTCATCTTACCCAGCTCGGGCAACCAGAAATACGGGTCGTATCCGAAGCCCCCCGAACCGTGCGCCTCGCGTGCGATCTCGCCATGCCATTCGCCTTCAGCGATGATGGGTTGCGCATCGTCCGCCCAACGCACCAACACCAGCACACAGTAGTAATGCGCACGTCGATCGTCGTGCATCTCCATCGCTTCCAGCAAAGCTTGGTTATTGCGTTCATCCGATCTGGGAAATCCGGAGAAACGCGCGGAAATCACGCCCGGCATCCCCTTCAGTGCGTCAACGCAGATACCTGAATCATCGGCCAATGCGGGAAGCCCGCTTTCGCGGCTGACGTGGCGCGCTTTCGCCAAAGCGTTCTCCACGAAAGTGATATGAGGCTCTTCGGCTTCGGAGATACCCAGTTGCGACTGCGTCACCACTTCGATACCGAGTGGCGCGAGCATGGTCTGGAATTCGGCGAGCTTGCCCGGATTGTTGGAAGCGATGACGAGCTTTTTCATTATTTCAGTGCGGCGCGTTGCATCTCGATTAATTGTGCGATGCCGGATCTTGCCAATTCCAACAGTGCGTCCATCTCTTCACGCGAGAATGCATGGCCTTCCGCCGTGCCTTGTACTTCGACGAAGTGACCGCTACCCAGCATCACCACGTTCATGTCAGTGTCGCAAGCGGAATCCTCGACATAGTCAAGGTCAAGCACAGGCGTGCCTTGGTAGATGCCGACCGAGATGGCGGCGATGAAATCTTTGAGTGGCGTTTCTTTGATAAGGTCTTTGTTCATCAAGCCCGTCACCGCATCGTGCAGCGCAACGAAAGCACCGGTAATACTGGCAGTGCGTGTGCCCCCATCCGCCTGAATGACGTCGCAATCGATCTGAATGGTGCGTTCACCCAGTTTTTGCAGATCGACCACCGCGCGCAGACTGCGTCCAATCAAACGTTGTATCTCTTGCGTACGGCCGGATTGTTTGCCTTTGGCCGCTTCACGGCTCATGCGCTCGCCAGTGGCACGCGGCAACATACCGTATTCAGCCGTGACCCAACCTTCCCCGCTGCCTTTCTTATGTGGCGGCACGCGCTCTTCCACGCTGGCAGTGCAAATGACTTTAGTATCGCCACACTCAATGAGTACCGAACCCTCGGCATGCTTGGTGTATTGGCGGGTGATGCGGATGCTTCGAAGCTGATCGAGCTTACGCTGACTTGGGCGCATAACAGTGGGACCTCAGAGGATGGAGACGGCGCGCATTATAACGCGCCAAGGCAAGCGTTCAGGCAGGTGTCTGACGCTCATCGAGGATGATGCATACCGGCGATTCAGTCTGATGCTCTTGCTCCGAATCACCCAATCGCGCAGCCACGGCTGTCGTGTTGTCTGCGCGTGCCGCTTCACGCAACACCGCCACCTCGACCAACTCCGACAGCAGATTTCTCAAGGACTGGGAGGAAGGAAGCTTGGATAGCTCCTCCTCAGTCAGCGGACTCCAGAAACCATCGCTACACAACAGCAGGGTATCTCCATCCAGCGTCTCGACACCGGGAGAGACTTCAACATAGAACATATCTTCTACACCGCCAAGGCAGTTGGTGATCTTATTGCGATCAGGATGGGTCTTCATCTCGGCTTCCGTGATGATTCCCCAATCTGCCCACTGTTGCACCACGGAATGGTCTTTGGTTACGTTCGCAATAGCACCACCGCGTAGCAGATAGAAGCGCGAATCACCCGCATGGGCGAACCACACATGTCCATCTTGCACCAAGGCTGCCACGCAGGTCGTGCCGGGGTTGCCGCCTAACTGCTTTTCGTGTGCATAGTCTATGATCGCATCGTGCCCCGCACGCATGGTGGCACGCAAGAAGACCTCCGGCTCTTTCGCGCGCCCCTGCTCCAACCGACTGAATGCCCGCATGAAGGTGTAGACCGCGATCTGCGCAGCGATCTCCCCATGCAGATGCCCACCCATGCCGTCGGCGAGCACCAATAACAAGGCATCATTGGTATAGGCGTAACCCACCCGATCCTGGTTGTATTTGCGACCGCCGATATGATTGGCCTGATGGACAGCGAACTTCATTGTTTTCCTGATTATTTGAACATCCACAGCGCTGTGTTCAGCGGTGACGGGCTGCAATCGTAATATAATGCGCCGCATTCAGCCCGTGTTTTTTCCATCCCTCTGGAGTATCGATGATCTATAGCATGACTGGCTTTGCCGTGGCCTCCGCCGAACTCGATAGTGGTTCGCTCTCGCTTGAGCTACGCGCGGTCAACCACCGCTATCTTGACCTGCAGTTGCGCATGCCAGATGAACTTCGTTCGCAGGAATCGGCACTACGTGAGGCGATCTCCGGCCAATTGACGCGCGGCAAAGTGGAATGTCGCATCGGTTACACCCCCCGCATTTCCACGCAGAATCCGGCTCACCTCAATCAAGGCATGGTGCAACAACTGGCAACATGGAGTGCCAGGGTGCGTGACATATTGCCTGATGCAAGTGCTCTTTCCGTTGCTGATGTGTTGCACTGGAATGGTGTTCTGGAAAGCCCCGCCCTTTCCGCCGACACGATGCAGATCACGCTGCAAGGCTTGCTGAAACAAGTGCTACAAGACTTCGCCGCAGCTCGTCAGCGCGAGGGAGAAAAGCTCAAGAACTTCCTGCTGGAACGTGTGATCCAGATCGAGGCGCTTCGCATCAGCGTCGCGCCGCGCATTCCGGGCGCCATCGCCGCTTACGAAACAAAGATGCGCGCAAGATTGCTGGAGGCTTTGGGTAGTGAAGATGATGAACGTGTGCGTCAGGAGATCACTCTTTATGCCAGCAAGGTAGATGTGGACGAAGAGCTTTCTCGTTTGCATACCCACCTAGAGGAGGTGAAGCGCGTATTGTCCAAAGGCGGCGCTGTCGGCAAACGACTGGATTTTCTGATGCAGGAGCTGCACCGCGAAGCCAACACTCTGGGCTCAAAATCGGTGGATGCCGAAGTCTCCCGCTGCGCCATGGAGATCAAGATACTCATCGAGCAGATGCGCGAGCAAGTACAGAACATCGAATAGGAGAACCGCATGTCAGGCAGTCTTTTCGTCATCAGCGCCCCTTCTGGCGCAGGCAAGACCAGTTTGGTCCACGCCCTACTCAACATCAACCCACAGATTGATCTGTCGGTGTCCTACACAACGCGCCAGCCGCGCGCAGGCGAGGTCGATGGCAAGGACTACCGCTTTGTCAGTCGCGAGCAGTTTTTAAGCATGGCGCAACGCGGGGAATTCCTGGAAAGTGCCGAGGTATACGGCAATCTTTACGGCACGTCTCAAAGCTGGATCACTCAAGAGAACGCGAAAGATAGAGACATCTTGTTAGAGATAGATTGGCAGGGCGCCGCACAGGTGCGCAAACTGTTCCCGCAGTGCGTCAGCCTCTTCATCCTCCCCCCCTCGATCGAAGCTCTTGAACAGCGCCTGAAAGGCCGCGGGAAAGACGATGCGGCAGTCATCGAGAAGCGCATGGCAGCTGCGCGCGAAGACGTATCCCATGTCTCTGAATTTGATTATGTTATCATCAACGACAACCTGAACGAGGCACTACGGGAGCTTAATGCTGTCGTACTTTCCGCCCGTTTGCGAGGGTCGCGCCAACTGGCAAGACATCAGCAACTCATCAACCAATTACAGACATCGGAGAAATAACATGGCACGTATCACTGTCGAAGATTGCATGAAGAACATCCCCAACCGCTTTGAACTGACGCTGGCTGCAGCCTATCGCGCACGCCAGTTGGCCAATGGTGCGAACCACTTGGTGGAAAGCGGTAAAGACAAGCCGACCGTCGTCGCCCTGCGCGAGATCAGCGAAGGTAAAGTCGGCGTCGAAATCCTGAATCGCGGCATGGCCTGACTTACATCGTTCCATGCCCCCAAGGAGCCTCGACAAACTGTTTCCGCAGTTCGCGCCCTAGCTCGATAGGGGTTCCTGATGTCACAAGCTGATGCTGATGCACTGATTCAAGAAGTTTCCACATACCTCCGTTCTGAAGATGTGGCGCTTATCCGTTCAGCGCTGGATTTCAGTCACACCGCACATGAAGGTCAATTGCGTCAGTCCGGCGCGCCCTATGTCACGCACCCCATCGCGGTCGCACGCATACTCACCCCGCTTCATCTGGATGCGCATGCCATCACCGCCGCCTTGTTGCATGATGTGGCTGAGGACACCAGCATCACCATCGAGCAGATTGCAGCCCGCTTCGGCAAACAGGTCGCCGATTTGGTCGACGGTCTGAGCAAGATCGATAAGCTGCAGTTCGAGACCAAGGAAGATGCGCAGGCGGAGAACTTCCGCAAGATGCTGATGGCGATGGCGCGCGATGTGCGCGTCATTCTCATCAAACTCGCCGATCGGCTGCACAACATGCGCACGTTGGATTCAGTCTCAAAAGAGAAGAGTCAACGCATCGCGCACGAAACGATGGACATCTATGCTCCGATTGCCAATCGACTTGGACTCAATGCTGTCTACCAAGAGCTAGAAGACCTCAGTTTCAAATACCTGCATCCCAACCGATATTCGGTGCTATCCAAAGCAATCAAGGTCGCGCGCGGCAATCGACGCGAGGTGGTCAGCAAGATATTGGAGGCTATCAGTCAACGATTGACCGATAATCATCTGAAGGCCGAAGTCAAAGGTCGCGAGAAACATCTTTATGGCATCTACGAAAAGATGCAAGCCAAGTCGCTCGCCTTCGCACAGGTGTTGGACATTTATGGTTTCCGCATCTTGGTCGATGACGTGTCTTCGTGCTATCTGGCATTGGGTGTATTGCATGGTCTGTACAAACCGTTCCCGGGCAAGTTCAAAGACTACATTGCCATTCCCAAGGCTAACGGCTACCAATCCTTGCACACCGCACTATTCGGCCCGTTCGGCACCCCGATTGAAGTACAGATACGCACTCATGAGATGAACAAATTGGCCGAGAGCGGAGTTGCTTCCCACTGGCTGTACAAGACCTCAGAGACACAGATCAATGAATTGCACCAGAAGACCCATCAGTGGCTACAAAGCCTGCTGGAAAGTCTGGCTCAGAGTGGAGATTCGGTCGAATTCCTTGAACATCTCAAGGTCGACCTATTCCCGGACGAGGTCTATGTGTTCTCGCCCAAGGGTAAGATCTACGCCATGCCGCGGGGCGCGACCACTGTCGACTTTGCTTATGCGGTGCATACCGATATTGGTAATCGCTGCGTCGCCAGCAAAGTGAATTCCGAGCTGGTTCCATTGCGCACCGAACTGCGCAATGGTGACCGTGTCGAGATCGTCACCGCACCCCATGCCCATCCGAATCCGGCGTGGCTTGGCTACGTAGTCACCAGCAAAGCACGCAGTGAGATACGCCATGCGCTCAAGACGATGCATCTTGATGAGTCGTCCAAGCTAGGAGAGCGACTTCTCAGTCAGGCGCTCAATTCACTCAGCATCAAACTGCAAGATATTCCCGAAATCTGCTGGGACAGGGTGTTAAGGGAAACCGGGACCAAATCACGTCAAGATCTGCTCACCGACATCGGATTAGGGCGTCGTTTGAATATGGTCATCGCAAGACAACTCGCCAAGATAAGCGAAGGCGAGAATTCAAGGATAGAAACCAATTCCGGGGGGGCCATCACATTGCTCGGCAATGAGGGCATGGCCATCCAATATGCGAAATGTTGCCGCCCTATCCCCGGCGACCCGATCATCGGCGTCATCAAGAGCGGACAAGGATTGATCGTCCACACGCACGATTGCCCGACTCTGCGCAAAGGGCGAAGCGGTGATGAATGGTTGGATGTCGTGTGGGATAAGAACATCTCCCGCCTATTCGACGTAAGCATCAAACTTATCGTCGCCAATCAACGCGGAGTACTAGCCAAGATCGCAGCCGCCATCGCGGAAGCAGAGTCGAACATCGAGAACGTCAATTTCAGCAATGAAGGCGAGTACACCGCCACTTATTTCACACTTCAAGTGAATAATCGCCTGCACCTCTCTACCATCATGCGCAATCTGCGCAAGATACCCGAGGTGGTTCGCATCATCCGCGTGAAGAATGCGGGATGATTCGCTTTTGAATCACATTCAATAGCCAGGAGATATTTTGAAAGACACACTAAAACCCGGCATCAAATACCAGCACAAGTTCCTTGTGCCTTCATCCAAGACCGTACCCGCTTTGTATCCGGAAGCGGAGGAATTCCTGGCCATGCCCGAAGTGTTCGCTACTGGCTATATGGTGGGATTCTTGGAGTGGGCCTGTATCAAGTGCATCAATCCCCATATCGATTGGCCCAGAGAACAAACTGTGGGAACGCATGTCAATGTGACCCATCAGGCCGCGACACCTCCCGGGTTGGAAGTAACCGCCTCTGTCGAACTGATCGAAGTCGATGGAAGAAGACTGGTGTTCAGTGTCGAAGCTCATGACGGTGTAGATATCATCTCAAAGGGCAAGCACGAGCGCTTCATCATCAACAAACAGAAGTTCGACGCAAAGCTGGGAGAGAAGCTGAAACGTTGATCCGTTTTAACGTGATGCGATGTGCCAGCTCATTCCATCACACCGCCGAAATGTTTCATCAACTCAAGCATGGCAGATGCTTTATCCATCGTTTCCTGATACTCGGATTCGCACTGCGAGTCAGCCACGATGCCACCGCCCGCCCAGCATGCTAACTCTCCGTTCTGCAACGTCAGCGTTCGGATCGCGATATTGACATCCATATTGCCATCGTAGCCGACATAACCGATCGACCCGCAATACAGACCTCGACGCTGCGACTCCAACCGCTCGATGATCTCCATCGCTTTCAGCTTGGGTGCACCAGTGATAGACCCTCCAGGGAAACAATCTCGCAGCACATCAAGTGCGTCTTTGCCACTCGCCAACTTACCTTCGATCGTACTTACAAGATGATGAACGTTGGCAAAGCTCTCAACTTCGAACAACTTCGGTGTACGAACCGATCCTACTTCGCAACTCTTGCCCAGATCGTTGCGCAATAGATCGACGATCATTAGGTTCTCTGCACGGTCTTTGGGGTGATTGCGCAAATCCTCGAGCAACCTCAAGTCTTCGCTTAAATCATCACTACGCGGCCGCGTTCCCTTGATGGGTTTGGTCTCCACCCTGCCCTGTTGCACTTTAAGGAATCTCTCCGGAGAGGCGCACAATATCTTTAGCTCCGACCAATCCAGATATGCCGAGTATGGCGTTGGACTGGAGGCCCTCAGCGCGAGATATGCTTCGAATGCGTCACCCCGCGCCTGGGATGAAAATCTTTGCGCGAGGTTGACTTGATAGCACTCCCCCTCATACAAATAACCTTTGACCTTGTTGAACGCAGAGCGATAGTCACCTCGCCTAAAATCCGGATGAATGCTCCCCTTTACAAAAAACGTTTCTTTTCTCTTTTTCTGTTGCGATGAAATCGAATCGATTCGCCCTAAAATCTGTGGCAATTGCTTCTCGGTTTCAGAGTATCGAAGCCGCGATACTAGCCGTGCAATTGATTGTTGATGGTCGACAATGATCGCCCAGTCGAAAATGCCGACCGCCATCTCAGGCGTACTGTTAACGGCTTGTGTCGCATTCGATAGGCGGTGATAGCGACGACCCAAGTCGTAATTCCAATACCCTAATACACCTCCGGCAAAAGGCATCTCAGGTATCGCTTTTAATTTTTCACCCAAAAGGTCTTGCAACAATGCGATAGGATCATCAGGCGACTCTCGTAACTCAGCTCCCTGCCTGATTTCTGTGGTCTCTCCATGTGTGATCATCGTAGCCACTGGCTGTGCGACGATGATGTCGTACCTATCTTTTCCGCCGCTATCCAGCCATGCCGCCCATGGCAGGTCACGAACGGCCTCGAAGTAGAGGCCGCTATCGGCAAGGTAAGGCAAGGGAGAGCTATACAGCATCGGTGATAAAATCAAAAATAAACTTAATTGGAATACTCAATATGACCACTATCGTTGCCGTCAAAAAGAATGGATTTGTCGCCATCGCTGCAGATACTTTAACCACTTTCGGCAATACACGCCTTCACGCCCTGAAGGATGCTTCGCACGATAAAATCTTGCGTGTCGGCGATAGTTTCGTCGGCGTATGCGGTAGTGCAGCCCACCACCTTGTGCTTGCCAGCTTGCTGGCAAAGATGCCTGAAGTACAGCTTAACAGCAAGGAATCCATCTTTGAAACATTCAAGAAATTGCACCCTATCCTTAAAGAAGAATGTTTCCTGAATCCAAAGGAGGACGAAGAGGATCCTTATGAATCAAGCCAGATTACTGCCCTGATCGCCAATGCAAATGGCATCTTCGGTATCTATTCGATGCGTGAGGTGTTCGAGTTCACCCAATATTGGGCGATAGGTTCAGGCCACGAGTTCGCGCTAGGTGCGATGCATCAGACCTATGCTCAGTATAGCGATGCCGCCGATATCGCCAAAGCAGCGGTTGAAACCGGGATCGCTTTCGACAAGAACAGCGATGCCCCCATCACCTTGTACACCGTAAAGCTGATCTGATCGGAAAATCCTCTGGTCAATAACTCTAAACGAGTTAGATGATTTTTAGAGGGAACGAACCCCTCCAACGATTTGGATGTTGATTTGCCTACCGATTCGCAGAGGACAAAACCCCCTCCACATCGCGTGGCAAAAAATGAAGCCTGCCGTCAGATAGCGGTGCGAGCCTTAACGCAACGCAGACGAACCACGATACGCCAACCTAAAACAACGCCTTGCCTATTTCAGAGGACAATGCCCCACGCACTTTCTCAAGTGCGATCAAAAACCACTTCGAGCCTGTCCGACCCGCCACCCGACAACCGTGAATCAGCCCCTAACTACAACAACTTGATCGGGGCCGCCTTCACAGCCTTTCAAACACCTTAGTTTGGCTTGCTGATGCCTGGTGTTGGGAAAGGCCAAGTCGCAGCTGGACGCACAGGAGCAGGTGCTGAAGGAGCCGGAGCGGCAGCCGGTGCTACTGCCGGCTTAGCTGCTACTGGTTTCTTCGCTACAGCTTTTTTCGCGGCCGGTTTTTTGGCTGCAGGTTTAGCTGCTGCCTTTGCCGCTGGTTTGGCTGCTGGCTTCTTAGCAACTGCCTTCTTGGCTGCTGGCTTTTTAGCGGCTACTTTTTTCGCAGCCGGTTTCTTAGCTGCTACTTTTTTGGCTGCTGGCTTCTTTGCTGCTGGTTTAGCTTTCTTTGCTGCTACCATTTCAACCTCCTTAGTGGTGAAAGTTAACAAAAAATAACACTACAACGAACAACTACTACACCTCCAACACACCGCAAGCGGCATGTATGAAGCCCTTGCAACAAAGGCTGCCGAAGCAGCCTTTGTCATCAATTTTAATCCCAAGATAGCGCGCCACCCGTCTGATATTCGGTGACTCGCGTCTCAAAAAAGTTCTTTTCTTTCTTCAGATCGATCATCTCAGCCATCCACGGAAACGGATTGGTCGCGCCTTGATACAAGATGTCCACGCCGATCTGTTGGCAACGACGGTTGGCGATGAAGCGCAGATATTCTTTGAACATCCCAGCATTCAAACCGAGCACGCCACGCGGCATGGTGTCTTCTGCGTAGCGATATTCCAATTCCACGCCCTTTTGGAACAGGCCGCGAATCTCTTCACGGAAAGCCGAAGTCCATAGATGCGGGTTTTCCAGCTTGATCTGGTTGATGACATCCACGCCGAAGTTCAGGTGCATGGACTCGTCGCGCAGAATGTATTGGTATTGCTCGGCCGCCCCGGTCATCTTGTTCTGGCGGCCCAGCGCCAGGATCTGCACGAAACCGACATAGAAGAACAGGCCCTCCATAATGCAGGCGAACACGATCAGGCTGCGCAACAGTTTCTGGTCGTTCTCCGGCGTGCCGGTCTTGAATTCAGGATTAGTTAGCACATCGATGAAGGGCAACAGGAATTCGTCCTTGTCACGGATGCTCTGCACCTCGTGATACATGTTGAATACTTCGCCTTCATCCAAGCCCAAGCTCTCGACGATGTATTGGTAAGCATGGGTATGGATCGCCTCTTCGAACGCTTGACGCAACAGGAACTGGCGACACTCCGGATTGGTGATGTGGCGATAAGTGCCGAGAGCGATGTTGTTCGCAGCCAAACTATCTGCGGTGGTAAAAAAGCCTAGATTACGCTTAACCAAACGGCGCTCGTCATCAGTCAGACCATTCGGGTTCTTCCACAATGCGATGTCCGCAGACATGTTGATCTCTTGCGGCATCCAGTGGTTGGCACAGCCGGCAAGATATTTCTCCCACGCCCACTTATACTTGAACGGAACCAGTTGGTTCACATCAGCACTACTGTTGATGATGCGCTTGTCTTCGACACGGATGCGACCGGTCGAAGTGGAAGCGATCGTATAGCCGTGGTCAACCGCATCACTAGAGCCCACTCCCATTCTTGGCATGCCTACCGCAACAGGGGTTGCTGTGGCCGTTACTTCATCATCAAAATTCAGCATGGCATTCCTTTGTTTCTAGTGTTGGCCTCATGTGCGGCAAACATATCATTTATTGGCAAGCTTCGCATTCCGGATTGTCAATCGAGCAGAACTTCGGCTCTTCGACCGCTGGCGCAGCGAAAACACCACCAGCACCTTCACCATTCGACACTGCATTCAGAGAACCCGCACGCGAAGTCGACTTCTCAGCCGATGTCGCACCCAATGTGCGCAGATAATAAGTCGTCTTCAAACCACGCAACCATGCCAATTTGTAGGTGTCGTCCAACTTGCGTCCAGACACGCCAGACATATAGATATTGAGCGATTGCGCTTGATCGATCCACTTCTGACGACGCGAGGCAGCCTCAATCAACCAAGTCGGCTCGACTTCGAAAGCGGTCGCATACAAACTGCGCAATTCGGCAGGGATACGATCGATCTTAGCCAAACTGCCGTCGAAATATTTCAGATCGGCGATCATCACCTCATCCCACAAGCCCATCTCCTTCAAGTCCGCCACCAGATGCTCGTTGATGACGGTGAACTCGCCAGACAAGTTAGATTTGACGAAGATGTTTTGATAGGTCGGCTCGATACAAGCGGAGACGCCGATGATGTTGGAGATCGTCGCAGTCGGCGCGATCGCCACACAGTTGGAGTTGCGCATACCAAACTGTTTGATGCGCGCGCGCAAAGCGTCCCAATCCATAGCGGCAGACATATCGACCTCGACATAGCCTCCACGCTGATCGCGCAACATATTCAAACTGTCTTGCGGCAAGACGCCCTTATCCCACAGGCTGCCGCGATAGCTGGCGTAGCGACCACGCTCCTCAGCCAACTCGGAAGAAGCCCAATAAGCGTAGTAACAGACTGCCTCCATCGAACGGTCGGCGAACTCGACCGCTTCTTGCGACGAATATGGGATACGCAGATCATGCAGGCAATCCTGGAAGCCCATGATGCCCAAGCCGACCGGACGATGCTTCAAGTTTGAATTGCGCGCTTTGGTCACTGCGTAGTAGTTGATGTCGATCACGTTATCCAGCATGCGCATCGCGGTCGTCACGGTACGCTTCAACTTGTCGTGGTCGATCTGCCCGGCTTGCGCATGCCCCTTGGGGAACAGGTGCGCTTCCAGATTGACGGAGCCCAAGTTACATACGGCGATCTCGCTATCCGACGTGTTCAGCGTGATCTCCGTGCAAAGGTTGGAGCTATGTACCACACCCACATGCTGCTGCGGACTGCGAATGTTGCATGGGTCTTTGAAGGTGACCCAAGGATGTCCGGTTTCGAACAGCATGGTCAGCATCTTGCGCCATAAGCTTTGTGCAGGCACTTTTTTGAACAGCTTCAGCTCACCACTGGCGACTTTCGCTTCGTAACCCAAATAAGCCTTCTCGAACTCAGCGCCAAACTTGTCGTGCAGGTCAGGACAGTTCGATGGCGAGAACAATGTCCACTCCGCCCCCTCCATGACTCGCTTCATGAACAGGTCTGGAATCCAGTTCGATGTATTCATATCATGCGTGCGACGACGATCGTCACCTGTATTCTTACGCAGATCCAAGAACTCTTCGATATCCAGATGCCAGGTTTCCAGGTAAGCGCACACAGCCCCCTTGCGCTTGCCCCCCTGATTCACTGCAACAGCAGTATCGTTCACCACCTTCAAGAAAGGCACGACGCCTTGCGATTTGCCATTGGTGCCCTTGATATGACTACCCAAAGCACGCACGTTGCTCCAGTCGTTACCGAGACCGCCCGCAAACTTGGACAACAAAGCATTCTCCTTCAACGCCTCGTAGATACCATCCAGATCATCCGCCACCGTCGTCAGATAGCAGGAGGACAACTGCGAACGGCGCGTACCCGAATTGAACAAGGTCGGCGTGGAACTCATGAAATCAAAGCTGGACAACAAGCGGTAGAACTCGATGGCACGTTCTTCACGATTGATCTCGTTCAGACTCAAACCCATCGCCACACGCATGAAGAAAGCCTGCGGCAATTCAATGCGCTGGCTATCCACGTGCAAGAAGTAGCGGTCATACAGAGTCTGCAAACCAAGGTAGTTGAACTTCAGGTCACGACTGGCGTCCAGCGCTTTGCCCAGGCGCACGAGGTCGAAATGGCCCATGTCCTCGTTCAGCAACTCCGCCTCGATGCCGCGCTTGATGAACTTGGGGAAGTATTCCGCATAACGTTCCGCCATCTCAGCGGGCGCGATTTCTTCGCCCAATATCTCGCAGCAGATGTTGTTCAGCAGCAAACGCGCCGTGACGAAACTATAGGCAGGGTCTTGCTCGATCAATGTACGCGCAGAAAGAATGGCGCACTTGCGCACCTCTTCAATCGCAACACCGTCGTACAGATCCTTCAGCGTCATCTTAAGTATCTTGTTGGCATCGACCGCAGAACCCAGATTCTCACAGGCCGATTCGATACGCGCAGTCAAAGCGACGATATCCAGCGGGCGTAATACATCGCCATCTTTCACATTCAGGATATGCTCGACGACTTCCGTTTTTGCTTTCGCACGCTCCAGCGTGCGTTTTTCGCGATACAGCACGTAAGAGCGCGCCACATCGTGCTCGCCCGAGCGCATCAATGACAGTTCGACCTGATCCTGGATGTCTTCGATATGGAACGTACCGCCATGAGGCTGACGACGCACCAATGCATTCACCACGCCGGCGGTCAGTTGTTCGACCAACTCGCGCACGCGCGCGGATGCCGCACCCTGACCACCGTTAACCGCGATGAACGCCTTGGTCAATGCGATGGAAATCTTGGATGGCTCGAACGCCGCCACCGAACCGTTACGGCGGATAGTCTTATATTGATCCAACGGAAGACTTGAGGAAGATGCGACAGAAGCAGATTCTTTGTGCGTGAACACGGGCGCGGAAGCAGAAGGTAAAGCATTTTCAGACGCAAGCAACATGTAACTCCCCCTTGAATTACTCAGAATGATCGGCCTCCCAGCCAAAACCACCCGAAAAACAAAAAACCACTAGATGTAGTGGTCAAAACCACGAATTGGGGCTAATTCTAGTGTCTGTTCAAATTTATGCAAGAGGAATTTTGGCCTATATATTTTCCCCGCATCGCCAAGCCACACGACACCCAGTCGGATGTCTTATTTGCCTTAGGAAAGGTAACGATCCCAGTCGAAGAACGGCCCGGGATCGGTCTTTCGGCCGGGAGCGATGTCGGAATGTCCCACTATGTCGCGGATAGGATAGATACGTTTGAGCAGGCGGGTGAGTTTGGCCAAGGCCAGGTATTGCGGCGACTCGAACGGCACGAAGTCACTCCCCTCCAGTTCGATGCCGATGGAGAAGTCGTTGCATCTCGTCCTACCCCGCCATTCCGATACCCCCGCATGCCACGCCCGACGACGACAAGGGACGAACTGGATGATTCGCCCATCACGCCTTATCAGAAAATGGGACGACACCTTCACCCCTTTCAGCTTTTCGTAATAAGGATGGGCAGTGCAATCCAAAGTATTGCTGAACAGCTCGCAGATGGCAGAACCGCCAAACTCGTCCGGTGGCAGACTGATGCTGTGGATGACCAAAAGACCGATGGGGGTTCGCGCAGGTCGCGCATCTTGATTGGGCGAATTGATGCGGGCGACGCCACTTAGCCAGCCGTTTGCATCGACTTTCATCCTTGCCTGTCTTCTTCTGTGATTGAAAGTCGTTCCATGCGGTAGCGCAAGGCTCGGAAGGTCACCCCCAGTATCTTGGCCGCCGCCGTACGATTGAAATGGGTTTGACCCAAAGCTTCCAAGATGGCCTCACGCTCGACTCGATCAAGATAGTCAGTGAGCGGGTACTTGCCCCCCTCGGTGGCTTTTTGTGCCGTAGCGTCAGTTTCGATAGGCGACAATTGGAGATCGTCGGGCATGATGACACCGTGAGCGCACAGCGCCACGGCACGCTCGATGATGTTCTCCAGTTCGCGCACATTGCCTGGAAAGCCATAGCTCGACAGCGCCTGCAGGGCTTCTTTGGAGAACTGTGTCTTGGAATCCCCGCGCAATCGCTCGAGTATCTTGTTGGCGATCTGCGGAACATCCTCTCGCATATCGCGCAAAGCCGGCATCTGTAGCGAGATCACATTCAATCGATAGTAGAGATCCTGACGGAACTTACCCTCCGCGACACATTTGGCCAGATCATGATGTGTCGCACTCAATATGCGCACGTCAATGACCTCCTCGTCGGTCGCCCCAACGCGGCGCACCTTCTTTTCCTGGATCACGCGCAACAACTTCACCTGCATCGCCAAAGGCAGGTCGGCCACTTCATCCAGCAGCAAAGTGCCCTGATTCGCCGCTTGGAAGAATCCTTCCTTGTCTTTGTCCGCCCCCGTGAACGCGCCCTTGCGGTAGCCGAAGAACTCACTTTCCATCAGATTCTCGGGGATAGCCCCGCAGTTCACCGGAACGAAAGGTTGCCCGCAACGTGAGCTCTGTTCCACTAGCATCTTCGCGGCCAACTCCTTACCGCTACCGGATTCACCGCTGATATGTACCGGCGCTTGACTGCGTGCCACACGAGCCACCATGTCACGCACCTGCTGCATAGCGGGTGAATCGCCCAACAACAGCGCCCCACC
>JARCRR010000156.1 GCA_029850565.1 Gallionella sp.
GATCTGGATAGTCTCGCGCAGTCACTGTCGGAGCATTTCAGCGAACCAGTGGATTTGTGCGGCTGGTCGCTGGGCGGACAAGTGGCGATGCATTGGGCGGTGCGCGAGCCTGCCAAGGTCAAGAAGTTGATCGTAGTGGCAAGTACGCCGTGCTTCGCCGAACGCGCCGATTGGCTATTCGGTATGCCGGGAGAGGTGTTGCAGAAGTTCGCTACCGAGCTGGAGCACAACCATGCGGCGACCTTGCGCCGCTTCATCTCGCTGCAACTTCGCGGCAGCGAGAACGAGCGCGAATTGCTGACGAAATTGCGCGAGCAACTGTTCAGTCGCGGTGAACCGGACATGGATGCTCTGCGCAGCGGTTTGGCTGTTTTGCGCGATGCGGACCAGCGCAGCGAAGTGACACAGATCCGGCAGCCGACCTTGGTCATCGCAGGGCAACGCGACAAGCTCTCGCTACCCGAGGCATCCTATTATCTGGCGCGAGTCATTCCGAATGCACGGATGGTCGAGATCAAGGGCGCGGCACATACGCCGTTCTTGTCACATCCCGATGTTTTCATCGAACACGTAAAGAGTTTCCTCAATGAATGAATTTGAAATAGACAAGAAACAAGTGCGCCGCGCATTCAGTCGTGCCGCGACGCAATACGATGCTTCCGCAGTGCTACAGCGCGAGGTGTGTATCCGCATGCTGGAGAAACTGGACTACATCAAGCTGAAGCCGGCACGTTTGCTTGATGTGGGTAGCGGTACAGGGTGGGGCACACGCCAGTTGGGGGAGCGTTATCCCAAGGCGGACATCACCTCGCTCGATATCGCCCTCGGCATGTTGCAGGTGTCGCGCGGTACGTCGAGTTGGTGGAAGAAGCTGTTCACTTCGCCGCGCGAGAGCTATCTGTGTGCCGATGTTGAAGCGTTGCCCATCGCCACCGACAGTATCGAGATGGTATGGTCGAATCTGGCCTTGCAATGGTGCAACGACCTGCCCGCGACTTTCGTCGAGTTGAATCGCATCCTCAAGACCGAAGGGTTGCTGATGTTCTCCATCTTCGGTGTGGATACCCTGCATGAGTTGCGCGTCGCTTTCGATGGGGTGGACGGTTACAACCATGTCAATCGTTTCGCCGACATGCACGACATCGGCGACATGCTGGTGGCGGCAGGGTTCGCTGATCCGGTGATGGAGATGGAAAAGCTCACGCTCACTTACGACGACGTGCGTGCCGTGATGCAAGACCTGAAGAGTATCGGTGCCAACAACGCGACGGTGGGGCGCGCGACCGGCATGATGGGTAAGGCTGCTTGGCAACGCATCACGCAGAACTACGAGAAATTGCGCCGTGATGGTAAATTGCCCGCCACGTTCGAGATCATCTACGGCCACGCATGGAAGCCTGCGCCCAAGATGCTGCAAGACGGACGCGCCATCATCAAAACGGATTTCAAGCTATGAGTTATTTTGTGACAGGTACAGATACCGGAGTGGGCAAGACGCTCGTGAGCTGTGCGCTGTTGCATGCTTTTGCGGGGCAAGGAAAGCGCGTGGTCGGTTTCAAACCGGTGGCGGCGGGATGTGACGATGATGGCCACAACGAAGATGCCAAGCACCTGCGTGAGGCGGGCACAGTCCGCGCGAGCTACGGCCAGATCAATCCCTATTGTCTCCCGCAACCCATCGCACCGCATCTGTCGGCACGCCATGTTGGGGCGCGTATCGACTTCTCGCGCATCTTCGCTTCCTACGATGAATTGGCAGGTCAGTCGGATGAAGTGATCGTCGAGGGTGTGGGCGGTTTCTGTGTGCCGTTGAACGAAAAGCAAGACAGTGTCGATCTGGTCAAACAGTTGGCTATTCCCGTCATCCTCGTTGTCGGGATGCGCTTGGGATGCCTCAATCATGCGTTGTTGACGATGCGCGCCATCGCGGATGCGCAGATCGAGTGTGCGGGTTGGGTCGCCAATGTGTTGCATGCAGACATGCCTGCCCTTCAAGAAAATATTGATGCGTTGCGTGAGCGCATACTAGTGCCCCTGTTGGGTGTCATCCCATTCCAAGCGCAACCCGATGCGCGCGAAGCCGCCATTCATCTGAATATGTCACTTTTTGTGAGGCCAGAATCTGATGCCTGAGTTCAGCATCTTTGCCGTGTTCTTGGTCGGCCTGCTCGGCGGCGTGCATTGCCTCGGCATGTGCGGCAGTATCGTCGGCATCTTCACTGCTCAAGTTCCCAAGGATGCTGCGCGCTGGCCGTTCCATCTGGCCTATAGCAGCGGTCGTATCGCCAGCTATGCGGTAGCGGGCGCACTGGTCGGTGTCATCGGGCAGGCGGGATTGATGATGCGCGATGCCGTGCCGGTGCAACATCTGCTGTTTGCGCTATCCAGTGTGATGCTGATCGCCTTGGGCCTGTATCTGGCCGGATTGTGGGGCGCGGTGCGCCGCTTGGAGCAAATGGGTGCTGGTCTGTGGCGACACCTGCAACCCTTCACTACCAGATTATTGCCGGTGAACACCGTGCCGCGGGCATTGGGATTGGGGGCTTTGTGGGGTTGGCTGCCGTGCGGTCTGGTTTACAGTGTGCTCATCACCGCATTGGCGAGCGGAAGCGCTGCGCAAGGCGCACTCATTATGTTGGCCTTCGGATTGGGTACACTGCCGAACCTGCTTGCTATCGGCCTGTTCTGGGAAAGCATCCAGGGTTGGGTGAGGTCTCCGCAAGTGAGATTGGTGGCAGGCGGTGTGGTGATGGCGTTCGGCGTGTACGGCCTGTATAAAGTGGGTTATACCTTTGCGGTTCACGGTTGGTCGGGAGCGTGTCATGTGGCTGCGTAAGTTGTTCATTCTGTCACTGGGTATTTCGCTCATCGCATGCGGCGAGCCGAAACTGCCTTCGCCATTCAAAGCCAGCGATGTCAGTGCAAAGTATGCGCAGGCCGATTTTCATCTGTTCGACGCGAACGGGAAACCGCGTAGCCTGGCGGATTACCGGGGCAAGGTGGTCGCGATCTTCTTCGGCTACACCCATTGCCCGGATGTTTGCCCGACGACCATGGCCGACATGGCGCGGGTGATGGATAAACTGGGCAAGGATGCGGACAGGGTACAGGTGTTGTTCGTGACGGTAGATCCGGAGCGCGACACGCGCGAAATCCTGGCGCAATATCCCCCCGCGTTCTATCCATCCTTTGTGGGACTATCGGGTGATGCTGCTGCGACGGAACAAGCAGCCAAAGCCTTCGACATCATCTATCAGAAACAGCCGACCAAGAGCGGTAGCTACACGCTAGATCATTCTGCCGGGACTTTCTTGATCTCTCCCTCGGGCAAGACAGTCCTGCTTTCTCCTTTCGCGCAACGCCCCGAGTTGCTGCTGCAAGATATCCGTTTGCTGCTGGCATTGAAATGATTGCGCTAAGCCAAATATTGCGCTTCGATATCGACGAGACGAATCTGCCGATCCGTCGTGAACAGGTGCGCGCGCGCATTGCCATGTATCCGACAATGCTGGGCAGCCAATTGATGCTGGCACCTTTGCTGGTCTTGATGATGTGGGATGTGATCAGTCATGCCGTCTTGTTGGAATGGCTCGTACTGGCATGTGTGGTGAATCTGCTCGAGTTGTTTCAATGGGGGCGGACTCGTAAGTTGACCGATGGTATCGAAGATTGTCGTGCTTGGGATGCTCGCTTCAAGTATTTCACATTTGCGGCCTCTATCACTTGGGGGGCGGGATGGGTCGTGATGTTCGTCCCGGGCGATCTGGGTTATCAGGCTTTGTTGATCTGTGTTGCGATGGGGATGTCTGCGGGGGCGGTGACGATCAACCCCGTTCACCGTCCCTCCTTGTTTATTTATTTGGCCGGATTGTTGCTGCCCTTGGTTATCAGCGTGGCTATGGAAGCGGACGGTACGCACTGGATATTGGCGGTCATGTTGCTGACCTATGTTGTCTTCCTGATGAACTCGGGGATCAAATTGATGCTGACTTTTGAGACCTCCCTGATGCAGCGTTTTGAGAATGAGGCGTTACTTCAGATTTTGCGTACCCGCGAGGGAGAGATCGCCGAGGCGCTGAACGTGGCAGAGCAGGCCAATCGTTCAAAATCCAAATTCCTGGCCACGGCCAGTCATGACTTGCGTCAACCCTTGCAAGCGCTTCGCCTCTTTACTGAAGCGTTGCAGAACGTCGCAAAAGAGCCGGAGAGTCTGCGGTTGGCAGGGCAGATCGGCAAGTCGGTGAATGCGCTGGTCGACATGTTCGATGATCTGCTTGATGTATCTCGTCTGGATGCGGGGATCATCCAGCCGCGCTGGCAGCATTTCGAGTTGCTCGATCTGTTCGATCGTTTGTTTGTGGACTTCGATTCGCTGGCGAAGGCAAAAGGATTGGTGCTCGAACTGCCCTATTGCAACGACAAGGGCATAAACGAGGCATACTGCAACGCGATCGTGTATAGCGACCCTTTCTTGTTGGAGCGCATGATGCGCAACCTCATTTCCAATGCGATCCGCTATACCGATCAAGGGGGGGTCGCAGTGAGATGCCGTTGCCTGCCGGGTGAGGTGGAGATCTCTGTGAAGGACACCGGCATCGGCATCCGGCCCGAAGTGCTCTCCCACATCTTTGAGGAGTATTACCAGGTCGATAATCCGCATCGCGACAGGCGCAAAGGATTGGGCTTGGGATTGGCCATCGTGCGCCGAGTGGAAGAGTTGCTGGGATATCGCGTGGAGGTCGAATCCACTCCGGGGCAAGGCTCGACGTTCCGCTTTGCCTTGAAGCAAGGCGACGCATCTATGCTGGCGCGTCCTTATGTCATCACCCAGTCGCGACAGGATGTCAGCAACAAGGTGATCGCGCTGGTCGAGGACGACGCGGATATTCGTGAGTTCACGGTAGAGATCATGCAAGAATGGGGATGCCGCGTGTTCGCCGGAGAGAGTGGTGCGGATGTGTTGCGAGAATTGGACAAGGCGGCGCTCAGACCGGATTTGTTGGTTTGCGATTTCCGCCTGCCGAACAATCAGACCGCCTTGGATGTAATGAAACAGATGCGTGAGTTTTGGGGAGAAATGCCAGTGCTGGTGGTTACCGGAGATACCGCTGCCGAGACATTGCAGGCCATCCAGAAAAGCGGTGCGATGCTTCTGCATAAACCTATCGCGCCGAACCGTTTGCGCTCGATGATGTTCTTGGCCATGCAGGGAGCGGCAACCATACAGTAGTGAATGGTATGATTTGGGGCGAAATCAGGGATTCGCATAGTGATCCATTCGTCCGACCTCCCGCGTGGGGGGGTGGTAAGAGGGTTGGGGAGATAAATGAAGATCAAAGTTCTGCTGGTAGATGACCACGCGCTGTTCCGCGATGGGATGCGTTATGTGTTGCAGCAGCTCGCTCAAGAAGTAGAGGTACTCGATACAGGCAACTTCAATGATGCTTTGAAACTTGCCAAAGAGAATACGGATATCGACCTTGCCTTGCTCGATCTGAACATGCCGGACAGCGAAGGGGTGCCGTCCTTGCAGCATTTTCATCGGCGTTTTCCGGAAATCCCCTTGGTCGTGGTTTCGGGCTCCGATCAGCGTGACGACATCGAGAATGTGATGAATATGGGAGCGATGGGTTTCATCTCCAAGATGTCGCCCAGCAAAGTCATGTTATCTGCGCTGCGCATCGTGTTGGATGGCGGTGTCTATGTGCCGCCGCAATTGTTGCAACAAGTGGTGGCGAAGATGGAAGTGGGGCAGACGCTGTCTGATAAGCGCAGCCAGCGTGCCAGCAAATATGGACTCACCCCGCGCCAATCAGAGGTGCTTCAACTGATGAGCGAAGGGCTCAGCAATAAAGACATCTCAAAGCAGCTCGATCTGGCGGAAGGCACGGTAAAGATCCACGTCGCTGCCATCTATCAGGCTTTGCACGTGGGGACGCGCATGGATGCGGTCACCGCGGCCCGTCGCTTTGGCTTCATCGCCGCAGACGGTTCCATTGAGCCTAATGCCAAGGAGATTTGATGGCGCTGCATGATGCTCCGCGCACTCCTTTGCCTGAAAGACTGCTCGGTCTGTTGCGCGAATCGCGTTGGCTGTTGTTGGTCGCAGTCGCCCTTTATCTCATCATCATCCTGTTCGGATTCGACCGCGCCGACCCTTCCTGGTCGCACACGGCGACGGGCGCGGTCACCGGCAATCCCGGCGGAGTGGCGGGCGCATGGTTGTCCGATCTCTTGCTGTATCTGTTTGGTTTCTCCGCATGGTGGCTGGTCGCGCTGATGTTGCAACGCGTGTGGGCGGGTTATCGCCGCATGCGCTCCGATAGCCTGTTCGACCAACGCGCATTGTGGGTCTCCTTGTCGGGCTTCGTCGTGCTGTTGTTCTCCAGCAGTTCGCTGGAGGCCTTGCGTCTCTACACATGGGCGGTCGAACTGCCGCTTGCACCCGGCGGCATGTTGGGGGCGGTACTCGGTGATGCGCTGTCGCATTCGCTGGGATTCACGGGTGCGACCTTGTTCTTGCTGGTGTTGATGGCGGTCAGCTTTAGCCTGTTCACCGGATTGTCATGGTTGCGCTTCGTCGATTGGCTGGGGGCAGCTCTGGAGACGGCGTACGTGTGGGCAAGAAATGCTTGGCAGACGCGGCAGGACAAACGCATCGGCGTACAGGCCATGCAGGAACGCGATGCCCTCGTTGAAGAAGAGAAGAAACGAGTGGAAGACCATCAACCCATCCACATCGAGATGCCCGTGATGGAGGTGCCGCGCTCTACCCGCGTGGAAAAAGAGAAGCAGGTCGCCTTGTTCTCCGACATGCCGGATTCACCTTTGCCGCCGCTGCATCTGCTCGATCAGGCTACGCAACAAGTGGAGGTCGTCAGCGCAGACACCCTGGAGTTCACCTCGCGTCTCATCGAACGCAAGCTCAAAGATTTTGGCGTGATCGTCAAAGTGGTCGGCGCTTATCCCGGCCCCGTCATCACCCGTTACGAGATCGATCCGGACGTGGGCGTGAAGGGCAGCCAGATCACCAACCTTGTGCGTGACCTGGCGCGTGCGTTGTCCGTGGTCAGCATCCGTCTGGTCGAGACCATCCCCGGCAAGAGTTACATGGCGCTGGAGTTGCCCAATCCCAAACGCCAGATGGTGCATCTCTCCGAGATACTCAACTCCAAGGTATATGCCGACATGCATTCGCCACTCACCATGGCCATGGGTAAGGACATCTCCGGCAAACCTATCGTGGCCGATCTGGGCAAGATGCCGCATGTGCTGGTGGCGGGCACCACCGGCTCGGGTAAGTCGGTCGGCATCAATGCCATGATCCTGAGCATCATCTATAAAGCCACGCCGCAGGAAGTGCGCTTGTTGCTCATCGATCCTAAGATGCTCGAGTTGTCGGTGTATGAAGGTATCCCCCATCTGTTGGCGCCGGTGGTCACCGACATGCGCCAAGCCGCGTCCGGTCTGAACTGGTGTGTGCAGGAGATGGACAAGCGCTACAAACTCATGTCGTCACTCGGTGTGCGCAACATCGCTGGTTACAACCAGCAAGTGCGCGACGCGGTCAAAGCGGGCAAGCCGCTGACCAATCCATTCACGCTCACGCCGGAGAATCCGGAAGCGCTGGATGAGTTGCCGTTTATCGTTGTGTTCATCGACGAGTTGGCCGACTTGATGATGGTGGTGGGCAAGAAGGTGGAAGAACTCATCGCCCGTCTGGCGCAGAAGGCACGCGCATCTGGTATCCATCTGGTGCTGGCCACGCAACGTCCCTCGGTAGACGTTATCACCGGACTCATCAAGGCCAACGTCCCGACGCGCGTCGCTTTCCAAGTCTCAAGCAAGATCGACTCACGCACGATTCTGGACCAGATGGGGGCGGAAGCATTGCTGGGGCAGGGCGATATGCTCTATCTACCACCGGGCAGCGGCTATCCGCAGCGCGTGCACGGCGCCTTCGTCTCCGATCAGGAAGTGCATCGCGTCACCGAATATCTCAAGTCGCAAGGCGAACCGAACTACATCGACGGCGTGTTGAATTCCTTGGATGAGCAGGGCGATGGGGGCGGCGAACTGGATGGTGGTGCGAACGCCGAGGCCGACCCGCTGTACGACCAAGCCGTCGAGATCGTGCTGAAGACACGCCGCCCCTCCATCTCGCTGGTACAGCGTCATTTGCGCATCGGCTACAACCGTGCGGCACGTCTCATCGAGGCGATGGAGAAGGCGGGGCTGGTCTCCACGATGCAATCGAACGGCAATCGCGAAGTGTTAGCTCCTGCAAGGCAGGAATAAAATGATCAAAAGAATCTTTGCGGCTGCATTATGTCTGGCAGCGATAGAAGCGCATGCTGCTGCCACCGACAAGCTCAAAGCATTCATCTCCGCCACGCGCTCTGCTCAAGCGAATTTCACCCAGGAAGTACAGGACAAGAACGGCAAGCGTCTGCAGTCCGCCTCCGGCACTATGCAGTTCGTGCGCCCGGGCAAGTTCCGTTGGGAATATCGCAAGCCCTACGCACAACTCATCGTGGGGGATGGTCAGAAGTTCTGGATGTATGACGCCGACCTGAACCAAGTCACGGTGAAGCGATTGGATGCTGCCTTAGGCAGCAGTCCGGCCGCCTTGCTTTCCGGTAGCAACGAGATCGAGCGTGGATTCACGCTTTCCAACATCGAAGGGCGTGATGGGCTGGAATGGTTGCAAGCGAAACCAAAATCCAATGAGACGACATTCGAGAAGATACTCATGGCGTTCAACTCCAAATCACAGTTAGTGGTGATGGAGTTGCATGATGCTTTCGGCAACCATACCGTGTTGCGCTTCTCTGAATTGATGAACAATCCATCACTCTCTCCCAAGCGATTCACATTTGTCCCACCCAAAGGCGCGGATGTGCTGGGCGAATGATGTCTGACCTGTTCGCTCCCCACCAACCCGCCGCGCCACTCGCCGAGCGTCTGCGTCCGCAGCATATCGACGAAGTCATCGGGCAGTCGCATCTGCTGGGTGAAGGCAAACCGTTACGGCTCGCTTTCCAGTCGGGCAAGTTGCACTCCATGATTCTGTGGGGACCGCCGGGCGTGGGCAAGACCACGCTGGCGCGCTTGATGGCTTCTGCATTCGATGCTGAGTTCGTTCCTTTGTCGGCGGTGTTGTCCGGTGTGAAGGATATCCGCGAGGCCATCGCCCAAGCCGAACTCACGCTGCAACAGAACGGTCGCCACACCATCCTGTTCGTGGACGAGGTGCACCGCTTCAACAAATCGCAGCAGGATGCTTTCTTGCCTTACGTCGAGCAGGGCTTGGTCACCTTTATTGGTGCGACCACGGAGAATCCTTCCTTCGAATTGAACAACGCCTTGTTGTCGCGCGCGCAGGTGTATGTGCTGCAATCCTTGTCCGCAGCAGAGATGGCGCAATTGTTCGAGCGTGCGCGGCAAACGGCATTGCAGGGTGTCGTATTCGATGCGGCAGCGGTCGATCGCATCATCGGTTATGCCGATGGCGATGCGCGTCGCCTGCTCAACGTGATGGAGCAATTGCAGACTGCTGCGGAAGCGGCAGGTATGCAGAGTATCGATATCACCTTCCTCGACAATACGCTGGCGCAAAAACTGCGCCGCTTCGACAAGGGCGGCGAAGCCTTCTACGACCAGATCTCCGCGCTGCACAAATCGGTGCGTGGTTCCAATCCTGATGCGGCGTTGTACTGGTTGGTGCGCATGTTGGATGGCGGCGCCGACCCGCGCTATCTGGCGCGGCGCATCGTGCGCATGGCTTGGGAAGACATCGGTCTCGCCGATCCGCGCGCCATCCAGTTGTGTAACGATGCGGCGCAGACCTATGAACGTCTCGGTTCGCCCGAGGGTGAGTTGGCGCTGGCGCAAGCTGTGCTCTATATGGCCGTCGCGGCCAAGTCGAACGCGGGATACGTCGCGTATAATGCCGCCCGCGCTTTCGTCGCTCAGGATGGTTCGCGTGAAGTGCCGCTGCACTTGCGCAACGCGCCGACCAAGCTGATGAAGCAACTCGATTACGGCAAGGACTACCGTTACGCGCACAACGAGGCAGGCGGCTACGCGGCGGGTGAGAACTACTTCCCCGATGGCATGCCGACAGTGAGTTTCTACGAGCCTACCGAGCGCGGCTTGGAGGCGAAGATTTCAGAGAAGTTGAATCATCTGAGGCAACTCGATGAGGCAGCAAAAAACAAAAAAGGATAAGCAGCATGTTGGATATTCAATCACTACGTAATGACTTGGCTGGTGTGGCCGCCCGTTTGGCGACACGCGGTTACACACTGGATACCGCCAAGTTCGAGCAGATGGAAGCAGAGCGCAAGACCATCCAGTCGCGCACGCAGGAGCTGCAAGCCAAGCGCAACGCATCCTCTAAGCTCATCGGTCAAGCGAAGGCCAAGGGTGAAGATACGACAGCCATCATGGCGGAAGTGGGCGCGCTGGGTGAAGAGCTGAAGCAACTCGAAGCGAAGCTGCCGCAAGTGCTGGCCGACATGGATGCCTTCCTCGCGGTCATCCCGAACGTGCCACACGCCACGGTGCCAGTCGGCAAATCGGAGGTGGACAATGTCGAAGTGCGCAAGGTGGGCGATGTGCCCAAGTTCGACTTCGAAGTGAAGGACCACGTCAGCATCGGCGAAGGTCTGGGAGGCTTGGATTTCGAGACGGCGACCAAGATCGCGGGCGCACGTTTCACTTTGTTGAAAGGCCCGCTGGCGCGCATGCACCGTGCCTTGGCGCAGTTCATGTTGGACACGCACACTGAGAAGCACGGCTATACCGAGACCTACGTGCCATTCATGGTGAACGCTGAATCGATGCGCGGCACGGGGCAATTGCCCAAGTTCGAGGAAGACTTGTTCAAGGTGCCGCGTGTGGTGGGCGAAGCGGGTGAAGAGAAGAACTTCTACCTCATCCCCACCGCTGAAGTGCCTGTGACCAACATGGTGCGCGACGAGATCATGGCACTGGAAAAGCTGCCGCTGAAATATGTGGCGCACACACCGTGCTTCCGCAGCGAGGCAGGCTCCTATGGTCGCGACACGCGCGGCATGATCCGCCAGCATCAGTTCGAGAAGGTGGAGCTGGTGCAGATGGTGCATCCCGAGAAGTCTTACGAAGCGCTGGAAGGTCTGCTCGGCCATGCCGAAACCATCCTCAAGCAACTTGGTTTGCCGTACCGCGTGGTGAAACTGTGCAGCGGCGACATGGGCTTCTCCGCCGCGATGACCTACGACATCGAAGTATGGCTGCCCGCGCAGAACACCTACCGCGAAATATCTTCCTGCTCCAACTTCGAGGCGTTTCAGGCGCGGCGCATGCAGGCGCGCTTCAGGAACAGCGCAGGCAAGCCGGAGCTGCTGCACACGCTGAACGGCTCGGGGTTGGCAGTTGGCCGCACCTTGGTGGCTGTGCTTGAGAACTACCAACAGGCCGACGGCAGCGTGAAAGTGCCCGAAGTTTTACGCCCCTACATGGGCGGATTGACCTCCATCAATGCGATCTAATCTGGGCGAGGAGCGTTTCGCTCCTTGTTTTTCGCGTTTCGTCGCTTCGCGCTACCACTAGACGTTCCCCTTCTTTAGAGTGCATCCTGTCAACAACACAGGAGGCACCATGAGATCCAAAGCAATATTGTTCGCACTGGCTCTGCCATTCGCTGCTCAGGCGGGCGAGTTGAAGCTGTCATCAACAGCAGCGGACTTGGCGGCAAAAACCTCTTTGTCGCAGTGCATTCAAGCGCAGCCGATTTCCCAACCAAGGATGACAAGGCCATCAAGAGTGCCGTCATCGCCACGGGCGACAAGACAGAGTTATCCATTCCCAATATCGCATCGGGTGAATACGCCGTGGCTGTGTTCGCGGATGTGAATGGCAACGGCAAACTGGATAGCAACTTCATCGGTGTCCCCAAGGAGCCTATCGGTGTTTCGCGCGATGCCAAAGGCCGCTTCGGCCCGCCCAAGTTCGCGGATGCCGCATTCAAATTGGGCGAGGGCGTGACCCGACAAACCATCACCATCAAGTGAGGCAGAGATGAGCGAGAACCAAATTCCTATCCTCAAGCTGCGCAACATCAAACGCCGCTTCATGTTGGGCGAGACACATATAGATGCGCTCAACAGCATCGACTTAGACATCCACGCAGGCGAGTTCCTTGCTGTGTGGGGGCCATCGGGTAGCGGCAAATCTACGCTGATGAACATCATCGGCCTCATCGATTCGCCCACTGCAGGCACGGCTGTCT
>JARCRR010000157.1 GCA_029850565.1 Gallionella sp.
TCCGGTGGCTGCTCCGACAACTGTCGTGGCAACTCCGGCCGTTCCCACAACGCTGGCCTTCATAGAGACGCCGGAGGTGGCAGGAGTACCTGAGGTAGCTGAAGTGCCGGAACTTCCTGAAGTTCCCGAGGTTCATTCTCTGGAAGCGCCGGAAGCCCCTGAAACCCATTAATTAGTACACAAAGGAAGGTTGATCATGAAAAACGCCATACTCACAGCCGGTCTCATTGCCATCTTCGTCGCCTCTCTCGTCCAGGTGGCGCACGCAGAGGTGGATGGGAAGTTCAGCCTGGAAACAGGCATGGACAGTAACTCCGGCACCTATGGCAGAACCCAATCCACCGATATTCTGTATGTGCCCGTCATTGGGAAGTATCAAGGCAAGACATGGTCTCTGAAATTGACTATTCCTTACCTGCAGATTACCGGCCCGGGTAACGTGATAAACGGTGTAGGCGTAACTGGCGCTGCCGCTGCAAACACACGAGTCACTCAGTCAGGCTTGGGTGATGTAGTGGTGGCGGCCAGCAACAATATCTACAACGATGTCGCGTCGGGAGTCATGGTCAACCTGACTGGAAAAGTAAAGCTCGGAACGGCAGATAGTGCTAAAGGACTGGGGAGTGGCAAGAATGATTACGCATTCCAGTCAGACCTGTATCAGGTCAAGGGCAACCTCACCGGCTTCGGGACTTTTGGTTACCGGGTCTATGGCAGTCCGGCTGCCTATACGCTTAATAACGTCTTTTATGGTTGGCTAGGCGGCAGTTATAAATTCGGCCAGGAAACACATGGCGGCATCATGCTTAACCTCAGTCAGAAAATTATCACCACGGGCTCTTCTCATACAGAGGTGATTGCTTTCGTCAGCCACAAGCTTGCGGACAACTGGAAAGCACAAGGCTATGTGCTGAAGGGCTTTACCAACAGCGTCCCGAACTGGGGCTTTGGTGCAAACGCCACTTATGTTTTCTGAACGGTCCAGCAGGTTGTTTGGCGACTGGCTAGGCAATTATGCCGCTGATGCAATAGCGAGGCCAACTGGCTAATTTGGTTTTTTCGTGAGGTCAAAATGAAAATGCTTTATACAAAAACAGCTGAGGTAATTGCTCAATTTGTCCGCTGGGTAGTAGTTGGCGTTCTGGCATTCCTCGTTGCCATTCCTACCATCACTTCTTTTAACAACTCTGTCTAAAATTTCCGCCCTCCAAGGAGAATAAAATGACCACGATTATCGATACATTGAACACCTCTGCCGTTACCAACAAATTGAGCGATACAGAAATCAGCAGTATCGCTGAAATGTTCGAGGCTAAAGGCTATAAACCTGGGGAGACAGTCGTTTTGTCGGAAAGCGTGACCCCTGATAATTTGTCCATTCTGGCGAATGGCAACATCAAAATAAAAATTCCATGCGGGATTGGCGAATCGACTGTCTGCATGCTTAGCCCCGGCGATTTAGTAGATTTAAATAACCTCGTTCCCAGCGCCACCGTCAATGCAAAATACTATGCGGTAGGAAACACCACCATTTTAAGCATGGATAAAAGCAAATTTGACGGCTTGGTTAATTCACACCCGCTCATGATGTGTCGCGTGACATGCGGAATGATGCATAACTTGCAAAGTATTGTACGGCGCATGAACAACCAAATCGCCGATCTCAGAAACTACATCTATGGCACCAACAACCGCAGCTGAGATGAGCGTGTACGTACGAAAATCACAGTATCGCTTGGCTGGTTCAGTTACAGGAACTCGTGCGGCAATCGCTGCGCTGCAACATCCTCGCCCCACAACACCGAAATGATGTGTGCAGCATGCACAGCATCGCCGCTGGTGAAGAATTGTACAGTGGCAGCGCCGGAAATACGCGCAGGCAGTTCGGTTTGAATGCGGCGTTGCAGTTGGCGCGCGACTGCCTCGCCGGTATCCACCAGCGTAATGTGGTTGCCCGCCACTTCACGGATCAGCGGTGCAAGGAAAGGGTAGTGGGTGCAACCGAGAATCAGGGTATCTGCGCCGCGCGCCAATAACGGCGCGGTGTAGCGGGCTATCAATTCGCGTGTACGTGCGCTGTTCAGCTCACCCTGCTCCACTTGTTCGACCAGACCGGGACAACCTTGGGTGACAATCTCTACTTCGCCTGCATATTTCTCCAGCAATGCGGCAAAGCGCGCGCTTTCCAGAGTACCGATGGTGGCCAGCACGCCGACCACACCGCTTTTCGTCGCCGCAACGGCAGGTTTGACCGCAGGCTCCATGCCCACGATGGGGATGCTGAACTGGCTGCGCAGGCTTGCCACGGCAGCGGCAGTGGCCGTGTTGCAGGCAATGACGACGGCGTCCGCGCCTTGCGCGATGAGAAAACGGGTGAGAGTCTGCGAGCGCTGCTCGATATAACTTTGAGACTTGTCGCCGTAAGGAACATGGCCGGAATCGGCGACGTAGATGAGTCGTTCGTGCGGAAGTATCTGGCGGATGTGGTGTAAGACGGAAAGTCCGCCCACCCCCGAATCGAAGACGCCGATGGCTCCCGAACGATTCATCGTGACTTATTCTACCGCTTGGTCGCGCAGGAACTCTTCGTACGTGCCGTGGTAGTCATTCACGCCCTTGGCCGATATCTCGATGATGCGTGTTGCCAGCGACGACACGAATTCGCGGTCATGGGACACAAAGATCAGCGTGCCCTTGAACAGGTCGAGCGCGGTGTTGAGCGACTCGATAGCTTCCATGTCCATGTGGTTGGTCGGCTCATCCATCAGCAGCACGTTGGGTTTGGCCAGCATCAGTTTGCCGAACAGCATGCGCCCCTTCTCGCCACCGGAGAGCACCTTCACTTTTTTCTTCACGTCGTCGCCGGAGAACAGCAGACGCCCCAGCGTACCGCGCACCACCTGGTCGTCGTCGTGCGGACCGCGCCAGTTGGTCATCCATTCCATCATCTCGATGTTCTCGGCGAAGTCAGCCGCATGGTCTTGTGCGTAGTAGCCCAACTTGGCTTTTTCCGCCCACTTGATGCTGCCCGTGTCCGGTGCGAGACCGCCCGCCAGGCAGCGCAACAGTGTGGTCTTACCGATACCGTTGGGGCCGATGATGGCGACCTTCTCGCCCGCATCGATGCGGAAGTTGACGTTGGAGAACAGCATCTTGTCGTAGCCCTTGGCCATCTTCTCCACTTCCACCGCGACACGGTGCAGCTTATCGCGCTCGTCGTATTCGTAACGGATGAACGGATATTGGCGGCTGGAGGGTTTGATGTCCTCGATCTTGATCTTGTCGATCTGGCGCGCACGCGAAGTCGCCTGTTTGGCTTTGGAAGCATTGGCCGAGAAGCGCGCCACGAAGGCTTTCAACTCGGCGACCTTTTCTTTGGCCTTGGTGTTGTCTGCGGACTGCTGCTCGCGTGCCTGCGTGGAAGCCAGCATGTAATCGTTGTAGTTGCCCGGGTACACGGTGATCTTGCCGAAGTCCAAGTCCGCCATGTGCGTGCATACGCTGTTCAGAAAGTGGCGGTCGTGCGAGATGATGACCATCGTGCTGTTGCGCGCGTTGAGGATGTCTTCCAGCCAGCGGATGGTGTTGATGTCCAGGTTGTTGGTGGGCTCGTCCAGCAACAGGATGTCGGGATTGGAGAACAACGCCTGTGCCAATAGCACGCGCAGCTTGAAGCCCGGTGCCACGGCACTCATCGGGCCGCTATGCAACTCGATAGCGATACCCAGTCCCAGCAGCAACTCGCCCGCACGCGCTTCGGCGGTGTAGCCGTCGTATTCGGCGAAGGTTGCCTCCAGATCGGCGGCGCGCATGTAATCTTCTTCCGACGCATCGGGATTGGCGTAGATCGCATCGCGCTCGCTCATCGCCTCCCACATTTCGTCGTGACCCATCATCACCACATCCAGCACGCGCTTGTCTTCGTAAGCGAATTGATCCTGGCGCAGCTTGCCGAGGCGCTCGGTCTTGTCCAGCATGACTTCACCGGAACTTTGCTCCAGATCGCCGCCGAGGATCTTCATGAAGGTGGATTTGCCGCAACCGTTGGCGCCGATCAGACCGTAGCGGTTGCCGTCGCCGAATTTGACCGAGACGTTCTCGAACAGGGGCTTCGCCCCGAATTGCATGGTGATATTAGCGGTAGATAACATGGTGTGCCTTACGAATACCACCAAACCTACTGCACAACTGATGTCCTGCGTTGCGCGGTGCTCGAAATCCTCATGTATAAAAATACATTCCGGTTCCTGCGCTCCGGGCGCCTTGCCTATCAATTGCTCGCTACGGTTATGCGGTATTCGGGAAAAATTAAAGGCGCGCATTCTACCACCGCCTACCCTGTTGATTCCGGCTAGAATCGTCTTAACTTTCAACCACTGTCAATCCAAGTGAATCTGGTCAACCTGTTCAATCCTGCGCACGAACACAAGTTCGAAGTCGCCCTGTTCAAACTGGCGCAGCGCAATACGAACCTGGAATTCATCGCGCCCATCGTGATGCCGCTGGTTGTCTATATTGCCTTTGGCAACACACTTGACCCCAAGGGTTTCGCCCTGTGGGTGTTTCTCCTGCTGGGCCCTTTCTTCATGGGAATATTCGTGTATTCCGTTCTGCACGCCGTGGATAAAAACACCGAACCCAGCACGGCACAGTTACAGAAATGGCGCAAGATCGGCACTCTTTACTTCTTCACGGCAGCGATGGGATGGGGTGGGATCGGATTTCTGTTTGATGGCATTCACGGCAATCAAAACAATGCGATATTCGTTACCTACCTCGCCGTCGTCACCATTGCCGGCAACATAGGTGGTATCCATTCCTTCCGCATGTATTACATCACCGTGGCGCTTTCGATGCTTGTGATCATGGCGACGCTCCCCACTGCCTACGGTGCGGAAGCTTTGCCGATGAGCCTCATCATGGCGGTGTATCCATTTTTTCTAGCGCGCATCTCGCTCAATTCACAAGCGACCATCCTGAAGATGATCGAGCTGCAAATCGAGAACGAGCAACTGCTGAAGGAAAAAGCCGCCGCCACTCAATTGGCCGAGCGTGAACGCATCTATCGCGACCTGCACGATGATGTGGGGGCAAAGTTATTGGGATTGGCCATCTCGGCCCAACGTTCAAACCAACCGCGCCAAGCCGATCTGGCGCGTTCGGCATTGCAAGATTTGCGTGATGTCGTGTCGCGCTCCTCGCATTCGGTAACGCGTCTGGATTACTTGTTTGCCGACTGGCGCGCGGAAACCGAACAACGTGTGAAAGCAGCCGGACTTGACCTTGCCTGGCATATCCCGACGACTGAGAACACATTGCCGGTGAACCCCGCCGCCGCCCTGCACCTAAGCCGCATACTGAGAGAGGCGATCTCTAATGTGTTACGTCACGCAGGCGCTTCACACATCCATGTGAGTCTTGACCGGCATGAGGACAGGCTCATCCTGCGGATACAAGATGACGGGGTCGGACTACCCGGGACGACACTCAAAGCCAATCGCGGCATGAACAGCATGCAGGCGCGCGCCTCGATGTTGGGGGGAGGGGTCACATGGGAATCGCTATCGCCTCGCGGATGCAACGTGCTGATCGAGATCGCCATCGCGCATCTCACTCCCGACCCAGCCTCCGCTTTAGCTCCAGCTTGAACCTCAGCAGAATCTTTCTCTTATTTGCCTGGCATCAAACCAACCCCATGCTCTTGGCCTGCAACGCAGCCTCCGCGCGCGAGGTGATATTGAGTTTACGGTAGATGCTCTTCACGTGATCACTTACGGTATGGCGCGAGATGCCGATCTCCGTACCGATATCCGTGATGCTGATGCCGCGCGCAAGATGGATCAATATTTCCCGCTCTCGCGGAGACAATTGCACGCGCTCTGTTCCCGCCTCAGCCGGCACCGGCTGTTGTCCCACATGAAAATGATCGAGCAGGCGGCGCGCGATAGCGGGTGATAGCGGGGGGCGACCCTCACTGATCCCGCGAAGCTGCACCACCAATTGCTCGGGCGTTTGATCCTTCAACAGATACCCCTGCGCACCCGCCCGCAACGCGGGGAAAAGATGGGCATCATCATCGAATATCGTCGCGACGACGATCATGCTGTTGGGAAAGCGTGAAACCATCGCCTCCACCACAGTAGTGCCATCGCCGTCAGGCAAAGAAAGGTCGATCAACGCCAGATCGAATTGGAATTGGTCGATGATCTTTAACGCACCCGCCACACTGGATTCGAAGCGCACCCGCATCCCGGGAAACGCCTGTTGCGCCACTTCGCGCAACATCTCTTGCGACTCTGGCATGTCCTCCAAAATAAGCGCGACGCTCATGGCAATGGCACCGAAATAGTCAATCGAACTCCTTCTGCATCGGAAGCGATGCTGAGATTACCCCCCAGCTCATCCATCCTTCCGCGAATGTTGCGCAACCCGTAGCCGTCCTGCCAAGTGAGCGGATCGGTGACGTTGCCATCGTTTGCCACCTCCACTTTCAACGCAGTCTGGCTCGACTCCACACCCACATTGAGATTGCTTGGTGATGCATGTTTCAATGCGTTAGTAATGACCTCTCGCATCACCGACTCCAGCATGCCTTTCATGCGCGGATGCAACTCCAGCTCCGGCAATGCGTCACTTTGTCTCCAATGCAATTGGCATTGCACGACCTCGCAGCGCGAACTCGCCTCCGCGCGCCAATCGGCAAGCGCATCACGTAGCGGGATCGGTTGCGAATCCATCGCCGCGATCGAAGTGCGCAGATCCTTCATGGCATCGCGCGCGATCTCCGCATCGGGTGTACCGCGCAGATGGTGGATCAACTTCAGCAAGCGCGCGCCGATGTTGTCGTGAAGGTCGCGACCGATGCGCAGGCGCTCCTGTGCCACCCCCTGTTCGTAACTGTTTCGCCCGCTCATGATCTGTTCCAGCAATTGGCTCAGTGAGACGGCGAACGCGGCATCGCGCGTGGAAAACAATCGCATCCCGCGCCCGGCATAACGCAACGAGTAGGCAGACAGGTTACTGCAACCCGGCACGACCATACCCAAGCCATTGTCGCGCAGTCCGCTCCCCCCCTCTTCAATCGGCCTGATTTCAAGCGGGTCGAAGATGCGCTGCAACAACGCCTGCCAGCGCGTTTGTTGTTCTTGCAGGGACGCCGTGAATGCAATGGCGGAAAGCTCCGGCAACAAACGCTCGAAGCCCGGCGTTTGCTTGCTCACGATGCGCTGCCACAACCACTGCCGAAACGGAAAATACAGCCAGCCCACCACCAACAATGAGGTACTGGTGGAGGCGACCTGCCCCAAGCCCAACCCCATCATCAACACGACATCCAGCACAATGACAGCCACCGCACTGCCCACCCACAGGAATACGCGATACGCCCATTCGTCCATATCGAACAGCCGGTATTTGCGCAGCCCCAAGGCGATGCCGAAGTACATGATGAGGAACGCGCCTGTCAGATAACCTTCGCCAATGAACAATGAACCCGTCTGTATCAATAAAGTGAACGCGACTAACAGCAAACCGCACATCATTAGCACGGATAGCCCGACCCAACGCAAGACATTCCTTTCCAGCGGATAGCCCCTTGTTTGCCGCCATTGCCATGCCGCACAAATCGCCAGCAATACGATCTGACTGAAAGGCGAGTAATGCGCACCCCAATGCTGATCCGGCAACACGTGCAGAAAATCGCCCAGCAATATCACTCCGTAAATCGCGGGCAGCACCCAAAGCCGGCGCGGTGTGATTATCTGCCGCGGATACAGCAGGAACATCGCGATAAGGGCACAGGCATACATCGCCGCACCGACATGATTCGAGGTTGAAAACATACTGAACAGATCGCCATCCAGCGCGAGTGAACGTGTCGAATAAACCGCCAAAGGAATCAACGCGACCACGGCAAACACTCCGGTCAACGCAAACATGCGCGCCCCCCAATCATCGGGACGTACCGCAAATACCGCCGTGGAAATCATGAACATCGATGTGATCACGAACAACTGGAACCAGAAAACGAAGGGCAATCCACTTAACGTGCGCGGCTCGGGCCTCACCATACTGTCATGTTGTTGCCCGGCCTCGTCTTGCCAAACGATGTGGACTTCCGACGCGCGCAACAATGTGAATAACGTGCTTTGTCTGGCAAAGAACGCTTCCATCTCGGCGTAGGTATCAAAGAAATCCGGCTCTTCGATCAGGTCGGTCGGCTTAAGTTCGATCCGCTCCATTCCTGCCGCCTGCAACCACAGTACCTTTGCCTTTGACTGAACACCGGTTGTCGCCTCATCCACCGTGTCGCCGACATGAATTTGTTGCGCTCTTGCAACAAAGGGCACATTGATGGACGGCTGTTTTGCCGCGAACCAGGCTGTCGCAACGCACACCCCAAAACAAGCCAACCACAGCAGGCTCAACAGATAGGCGGGGCGTTTAAGTAGTAGTTGCATTACTTCTACCAGAGTTTTGGACGGAGTGACTTTAGCAAATACTCCGCCCGCTGCCACCCCCCGCGTTCGCGGGATTGCGCGGTTCTTGGGTCTGCCTTATTTTGCCAGCCACAACATTTGTCGATTTGCTTTCATAAACCCAGGGAGAAATACATGCAATTTCATTTAGGAAAAATTAGCGCAGTTCTGTTGGCGGGGTTGATCTTGAGCGGGTGTGGCAGCACCCTGCCACCGCCCAAAGCGGAGATGTTCAACTTCGACCAAGCCGCCAAAGACCCCGGCGCGGAAATCAAAAAGAATTTGCATGTTGATTACTACGGCGAAGGCACAAAGGGCACGAAGAAATTTGTCATTGGCGCTTTCCAAGTGCGCTTCCGCAATGACTTGACCGGTGCGTATAACTCGGACGGTGCTCATATATCCAATCCCTTCTATCTGAGCGGCAGCAACGATGTCATGTTCCAAAAAGTGACCGACGACCTGTACAAAAAGTTCGTTGCCGAGTTGAAGCAACGCGGGATTCAAACGGTCGGACTGTCGGCAATCAAGCAATCCCCCGAGTACCAAAGAAATCTCAAGCAAGAAAAATCCAGTGGTTTTACTCAGAAATTTGCAGCAGCAGCCATCAGTTGCGATTTGTGTGACGATGCGCCATCTGGCGATACGGCGGGTGTAATGACGGCTTTAAGTCCGAATGTCACTTCAACGGACTATGACGTGTTCACACCCAGCGACGTGCCGGCAGTGGAGTACGGATTGATGTCGGCTAACGATGATCTTGGGGCGGTGGTGCTTCCGCGCAGACCTCCTTTGAACAGAATGGATGCCGCAACCAAGGCTGGCATGGGGGTCATCACAGTGGGT
>JARCRR010000158.1 GCA_029850565.1 Gallionella sp.
CGTCAGCACCCACCAGTGTTTTTGCAGTAGAGGTTTATGGAGTGGTAGTTCAGTTGGTTAGAATACCGGCCTGTCACGCCGGGGGTCGCGGGTTCGAGTCCCGTCCACTCCGCCAGCATCAAAGAAGCCGTTGAGAAATCAACGGCTTCTTTGCTTTTGTAGTGCGCACTTGATGGAGGTTGCGATGAAACGTTACGACGATCTGGTATCTGATGCACTGACGCGAGTAAAAGAGGTCATGCCGTGGGATTTGAAAAAGATGCTCTCTAGCAATAATGAGATTTTTCTGATGGATGTTCGTGAACGTTCCGAATTCTCGCTGTTGCACATCCCGGGATCCATCAATGTACCGCGTGGAATTCTAGAGCAATCCTGTGAGTGGGATTATGACGAGACTATGCCGGAATTGGCGAGCAGGCGAGACCTGGAAATCGTGGTGATCTGTCGTTCCGGGAAACGTTCAGTATTGGCAGCGGACGTATTATTGCAGATGGGTTTTGTGAACGCTGTCTCTCTCAGGACGGGAGTTCGCGGTTGGAACGATTATGAGCAACCGCTGCGAGATGCCAGTGGGAAGATGCTAGATCCTGATGAGGCTGATGCATTGCTCGCGCCGAATTTGCGGAGCGATCAGCGTGCCCCTAAACTCTCACGGTAGTTCATTCTTTGTTCCAGCGAAGAACTCGGCATCGACATTGATAAGGTTTTTATCATCGACTTGCATGGCAAGTCTTTTTTATGTTCTTTCTGTACCAATGAATAAGCCTCCGTCCAAACCGGACGGAGGCTTATTTGCCGCTGTTCAAATCACTTCAAGTCACTTCAATTTTTCAATACCCAGCATCTTCATGATGCTGCCTTCGTAGAAGGGCTCTGAACTACCTTTTTTCATCTTGCGGATGAAGTATTTTTCGAACGCTACTTTTGCAAGATGTACCCATTTTCCTTCAGAGAACCAGTTCACATTGCGTGGCGGGATTTGTGGGATTGCCACGAAGGCGACACCACTTTCACCGAAGTCGGCCAAGCAGACCGCGTTCCATGTGGCTTCACGGTCTGCGGGTTGACCGGTGAGGTCGGCATGGATGTTGTACACAGTGGCGGTGACCATCGATTCAATCATGTAGCCCGTCTTAGGTGTGCCAACTGGAATCGGGGTGGCTTCAACGGGGGGAATCGCAACGCAAACGCCAACCGCGAAGATGTTTTTGTACTTCTGATTGCGCTGATGTTTGTCCACTGTGACGAAGCCGCGCGCTTGGACAAGGCCTTCGATACCAAACACAGCATCAATACCCTTGAAGGCGGGAAGCATCATGCTGTAGTTAAAGGGCAGTTCATGCTTTCTTTTCTCGACGCCCATATCGTCATGTTCCGTGACGAACATCTTGCCTGCTTCCACCTTGGTGACCTTGGCGTTGCATATCCACTTGATGCCTTTGTCACGCATACCGGATTCGAGGATGCCTTTGGAGTCACCCACACCGCCAAGGCCCAGATGGCCGATATAAGGTTCTGAGGTGACGAAAGTCATCGGGACCTTGTTGCGGATCTTGCGGCGGCGTAGGTCGGTATCCATGATGAATGCGTATTCGTAAGCGGGGCCGAAGCAAGACGCGCCCTGAACGGCACCGACCACGATAGGTCCTGGGGTTTTGCAGAAGTTCTCCCACTCGTCATGAGACTTCATCGCATGATCGACGTGGCAGACGGAATAAGTATGTCCGCCGTGAGGTCCTAAACCCTCAACCTCATCAAATGCCAATTTGGGACCGGTGGCGATCACCAGATAATCGTAGTTGAGTTCTTTGCCGTCGTTCAATTCGAGCTTGTTTTGCTCGGGATGGACTCGCTTCACGCCAGTAGAGATGAAATCGATGCCTTTGCGTTCCAAGTAGCTACGCACGGGGAATTCAATCTGCTTACGCTCGCGCCATTTCACGCCGACCCATGGGTTGGATGGAGTGAACTGGAAATTCTCACTATTCGATACGACAGTGACTTTGTGCTGATTATCCAACTTGTCGCGCATTTCGTAAGCAGCAGGCATGCCGCCGATCCCTGCTCCCATAATGACGATATGTGCCATGCTTTCCCCTTATAAAAGTAGTTGATAAACACTCTCTTCAGTTGGTAACCGAAGCCGTTTGCTGATCTTGATTTCATCGCAGAACAACAACATTTATTCTGTGCGTCCCCGCAGCGCTATTAAGCGGAATAGCGGCATTTGGGTCTATAACCACATCGGGTGATGTGGGTATAACCCCGATGGGGGGTTAGCGAGAGTTCGCGTCGCTGTTATTGGGGGATTCTTGTTCTTTGGTGAAAAGCACTGCAGCTTTGACTCGTGATGAAAGGTTGAGTTTGTTCAAGATATGGCGAACGTGCTGTTTCACCGTGTCATAGCTGATCTTCAGAGTCTGTGCGATGGCCTTGTTGCTCTCGCCACGGGACAGTAATTGCAGAATCTCTCGCTCACGTTCGGTGAGCAGTTTTAGAGAGTTCTTGGGTTCATGTTCGGGTTGCTCTCCACGCAGCATCTCGATCAACTTTAGGGTCATGGTAGGAGCAACGACCAATTCGCCGCCAGCGACGCGACGAATCGCATCGACCACGTCATCCGGTGCCATATCCTTGAGAAGGTAGCCGCGGACACCCGCTCGGATAGCGTTCGTCAGATCCGCTTCGGAATCGCTCATGGTCAACATGATGGCAGGAGTGCTGTAGCCTTCGCTGCGTAGCTGTTGTAACAGGGAGATACCATCCAAAGGTTTCATGCGCAGATCGATGATGACTAGGTCTGGTTTGCCCTCCAGCAGTGTGCGCAATTCCTCGATGCTTCCAGTTGCACCAAGTACGGTGAAATCGTAGCAATTGGACAGCAATTCACTCAATCCGCGTCGGCATAGACACTGGTCGTCTACCAACACTACTTTCAACTTGTCACTCATTTATTGCTCTCCAGTCCAGCGGGGGTTCGGGGAAGAATAATTGTACCTGCGTCCCCAACCCGGCGGCGCTATTCACTTTGATTTCGCCACCGATACGTTGCGCTCGCTCACGCATGATCATCATGCCGTAATGTCCTTCGACTTGAGTAAAGGTGCAGGCACCGACACCGTTATCTTCGATAGTGAAGATGTAATAACCGAAGCGTTCATCAACGAACAGGCGCGCATGGCTCGCTCCGGAATGTCGGGCGATGTTGTTCAGTGCCTCTTGCACGATGTGATACACCTGTATCTCGTGCTCAAGGGGCAATGCAATATCGACGAGCTTGTTATGGTATTCGAGGATGATATCGTTGCGCTCTTGGAAGTCGCGAGTGATGTCCTGCAATGCGGTCGAGATGCCTTCGTGGTTGATCTCGCATCGAAAGTCGGCGATCAACTCGCGGATATTCTTCTGCCCGATTTCCAGTGCATCATCGACATCGCGCACATATTTCGCGGCCATCAACTCGTTGCCTGACCGGATCGACTCGGACAGCAAACTGGTTCGCATGCGTGCATACGTCAAAGTTTGCGCTATAGAATCATGTATATCGTTGGCAATCTCCTGGCGTGCCGCCAGTCTTTCCAGGCGATTAGATTCCCGATTACTGCGGGCGTGCTCGATGGTGGCGCACATTACATCTGCAAAAGCAGCTATCGTGTTCATCACACAACTGGCGCTCTCGCGCGGAATGTCGAAAAAGACGGTCAAGATACCCAGAAAAGTACCCGGGGAATTCGAAGACTCAAGTGGAGCCACCACGCGAGACTGGAATCGACAATTAGAGTAAAGACAATTCAGACGGTAATCACATTTGCTGATGTCTGATGCATGCACTACATGATCGAGGGCTGCTTTGCCACTGACTTCACAATCCAGCCCGACGAAGTTCTCCGCCTCGGCTTGCAACTCGCGCGAAATGCCTGCTGAGCTTATCGTAGTGAGTGACTGATTGTCAGGGGAGAGCAAGCGCACCACACCGGCAGTCGCGTTGACCGTGCCGATGATGATCTCGAGAAAGTCTCCCAATAATGTCTTTAATTCGCCGGAGCGTACTGATGTGAACTCTTGCAACAGACAAGCTGACACACCACCGTCCTTGTCAGGTGGTATGAAATCAGGTTCGCGAACCCATGAGAATCCATAGTGGGCGTTATCTGCGGTGAGCATTGTTCTTTGGTATTCCTTAAAGGGGTAATCCCCGAATGATTTACTCTTCTTTAAGTTTAGTTGAAACGCCCAAAATATCAACAGAGTGAACAAGAAGGGCTGCCATCCCCTCTTTGGGAGTTATACCCTCACTTACCCGATATGGCTATAGACACTTTATGCATGAATTCTTCCTAATGCGCGTAATCTCCATGATATAAACAGGGTATGAAGATCTGCATCGTTTCCGATAGCCATGACCGTTCCGAGCCACTCGTTGACGCAATCGTAGAGGCGCAGGCATGCGGCGCGCAAGCGGTCATCCACTGTGGTGATCTTATCGGCGTCAACACCTTGCGCGCTTCCCTCAAACTCGATATTCCCATCCACGCAGTCCACGGCAACAACATCGGCGATGTCGCCGCACTCTATCGCATGATGGCGAAGACCAACGGTCTGTTCACCTACTACGGAGAAGATGCCGCGCTGGAGTTGGGCGGACGAAAAATTTTTGTGACACATATGCCGCATCACGGTCAGGCTTTTGCATGTACCGGTGACTATGACTTGGTGTGTCACGGCCATAGCCATACGGCGCATATCGGCAAACAGAAGCACGTGCGAGATGGTGAATGCTGGTTGGTCAATCCGGGCTCGGTTGCGGGCATCGACGCACCGGGTGTGAAAGCCATTCCCACTTGGATATTGGCCGACTTGGACAAGATGGGTTTCGAGATACGCAAACTACCGGAAGTTCGCTGAACGCTCCCATCGCTACCAAACAGACCCTACTCGTCACGCCTTGCCAGTCATGTATTACTCCGAACTGATGAGTGTGGCTTATGGTGTTGATATCAGGCAGTCTGGTTTGGATGGCCCCATCATCCAGCCCAAGAAATTACAGGACATCACCGACAAAAAATAAGAAGGTCTGTCTGACGCCAGCGGCGCGGGTGTGGGACTATAATCCTGCTACCTGACATAGAACATTAGGAGAGCGACCATGCAACACCTCACCCCCAAAGAAGCCTTTGACTTTCTGCAAGCCAACCCGGAAGCGGTATTCATCGACGTGCGCAGCGAGATGGAATACATGTTCGTTGGCCATCCGCGCGGCTCTATCCACATCCCCTGGGTCGATGGTCCGGACTGGGATATCAACCCCATGTTCGTAGCCCATGTGCGCAAGGCTGCCAGCGTCAATCGTCCCGTGGTACTCATTTGCCGTTCTGGTCGCCGTTCTGCCGATGCGGGTGAGGTGCTGGAAAAGGCAGGGCTGAAGGAGGTCTACAATGTCACACACGGCTTCGAAGGCGACCTTGATGACACGCACCATCGTAATTCGCACAATGGTTGGCGCTTCGATGGATTGCCTTGGGCGCAGACCTAAATAATTTACCTGTCATTCCGGCGAAAACCTGAAAACGAGCCGCTTGCGTCGAGTTTCGAGGTACGGCCATCCGGGGTTTATCAGGATGCTTTTGTAGTTGCCTCCACAATGCGAAGAACGTTCTTTTTAACTGGATGCCGACTTTCGCCGGTATGACGAGAAAGTGAAGTGCACATGATCTCCATTCCAGACTTCATCGCATCCGAACAGAAACACATCACCACCATTCTGTTCGAGCGCTACGGCAAACTCGTTCCTGTTCAACTTGCCGATTTTGAATCACTGGCGCAAGGTTGATGCAATGCAATCCGGCCCGCGTGAGATCGTCACCCCCTTTCGCTCTATTCCATTGGAAGTACCCGAGGGGCTGAAGCACAACGAGTTCTTCAACAGCACCGAGAATCTCAACGACTTGGTGAACAACAACGGCCTGCTGATGAACGCGGAGAACCTGTTGCTGTATCGCAAGGCATTGGGGCACAGCACCGAGTTCGATTGCTCCATCATCTATAACACTTCCAAGTCCATCCTCAATCCACTGGGTCGCCCCGTGCGGCGCACGCAAGTGGCGGAGAACGTGAAGCATGTATGGAACCGCATGAACCAGATCATCATCGACTACATGCTGGAGCAGTATCCCGATCCGCATGAGGCGTTGATCCTGGCAGGCGAGGCGAGTCTGGATGCGACCTGGCCGCTGACTTCGCCCGGTGTGCCCAGCATACGCATGTTGCATAACCATTTCGTCGTATTCCCCATGCAGGCGTTGCGCGACGCCAGACTGGCCGATGCCGACAATCCCAACTTGACCGATGGCGGCCAGCACAGCCTGTTTCAGGCCTACATGCGCGATGTGTATCGCGAGTTCTTCGACAGGGCCTTGAGCCTGAAGATACTTAAGTCAGCCAGCGAAGACGATGCACGCATTGCACTCACCGGCTATCCGCAGGGGCTACCCAGTTGGGAAGTGCAGGGCGGGGCAGCTACGCTCAAGGACGTGCATTTCTGGAAAGAGTACGACGAGGTGCTGAAAGGCTTCATCGACTTCTACCGTACCTTCTTCTCGCAAGTCTCTACGCACAACGCCCCCATGCTGCCGGATGTCTATTTTCCCGAGCAGGTCGAGAGTGTGTTGCTGTTCAACAATGATTTTATGAAGACCGCAAAGAAGGTGCGTGACCACTGCATCGTCGATGCAAAATACGCCAACGCCATCCGCTGGCAACCCGCCTTCAAACAACTGATCTACCGCAACGATGCAGGCAAACTGATCGTCACCATCAGTCAGAACTCTATCGGCAATGCCATCACCGAGTTGCTCGGTGTGGTGGTCAATCGCGTTGCGGATGCAGATTCCTATGCCAAGCATGAACCCGTGTTGATATCACGCCTGCTTGAAGTGCGCCGCCGTCTGATCGAGGCTGATCTGGGTGAAGGGGTCGCTACGGCTTACTGGGGTAAGGAGTGAATATGTCCGGATATGCTTACGCAGGGGCGGGTTTCGGTCACGCAGAGACATCACCGACATGACAAAATCTGAAACGACCATCCCATTACGATTAATGCTGATCGGCGCAACCGGTGCCGTCGGCCAGCAAGTGTTGCATCAGGCATTGGCAGACTCTCGAATAGGACATGTGGTGGCATTGACGCGCCGACCGCTGCCACCACAGGCCAAACTTGTGAACCCTGTAGTGGATTTTTCCGACTTGCTGCCAGAAGCACCTTGGTGGCAAGTTGATGCAGTCATCTGCACGCTGGGCACCACAATCAAAATTGCAGGCTCGCAATCGGCTTTTGCCGCTGTTGATCGTGATCTGCCCATCCAAGTGGCCAGACTGGCGCGCAAAGCAGGAGCGACACGGTTTGCACTGAACTCCTCACTAGGGGCAAACCTTAACGGAAACTTCTATTTGCGCACCAAGGCAGAAGCAGAAGCCGGTATCCGCGGGATTGTTTATCCGAGCTACACGATAGTTCGCCCCTCGCTGATCGACGCCGATAGAACTGAATTCCGTCCTGGCGAGTTAATAGGCAGGATCGTCGCGCGAGTTTTTCGACCACTGATTCCGAAACGCTACAGGGCGGTCAAGCCCGAGAACATTGCCCGCGCTTTGCTGGAAGGCGTGTTGCTCAATGCAGATGGAGAACGCATCATCGAGTCCGAAGAGCTTCAGGTCTAGAATGCATCAAAGGAATTCAAGGCGGTCTCTAGTCTATGGATATTTCCGAGGACGGTAACTGGCCGAGAACTGACATTCTGGACAGAGCACTAGTTACAATTGGCGAAAAAAGGGTATGTCATGCAAGCAAAAGCCTCTGTGTACATCGCCACTGGCTTAGAGGGGTATATCGTTCTTTGCAGAAGTTCACTGTTCAATTTTTCAAAAAAACATCTAGGAAATCCTCAACCTCGGGGGTATTTGCAGCAATTGCCCTTCCTATTACTGTCTATATTCCTGATGATTCCGGCCAGTGCTTTTTGCAATGATGAGGACTGGAGTATTGGAGGGTATAGCGGCCAATATTACGATTCGGAGCCTGCCGGATTCACTCAAGGGAACGCAAAATTCCTAAGTCAATATATCGTCGCCCTTACCGCAAGCAGAACTGTCTGGCGTTCTGAAGCACTTCCCTTATCCTTGGAAATTGACGGCATGATTGGCCATCAATTCGGCTTGGTATCTTTGAATGAAATTGCCGTTGCTCCTGTTCTTCGTTGGAGCGCTTTCCCTTGGAATGAAATATTGCAAACCGCTTTTATTTTTGGCCCGTTGGGTGTTTCTTACACAACATCCGTAAGCCCATTGGAGAGGGGCAAAAATGGCAATGGCAGCCGTACGCTAAATCTCTTGCTAATCGAATTGGCTTTTTCACCTCCCCAGAACAAATCGGAAGAAGTTTTTGTGCGGCTGCACCATCGTTGTGACATATACGATTTGCTTAATAGTTATGGCGCTAACGGTGAAGATTTTTTTGTCTTGGGGTACAGACACCACTTTTGAAGTGTGGCGCTTGATTAAGTGTCTTGGAAAGTCAAATACCGGGATCTTCGGTATGGCTTGATATTAAGTAGCTGAACGTCCACTTCTCGCCACACCGAACATCGCAAACAGGTTGTTTCTTGGCAATCATCCTCCATGATCAAAGTGATGTAACAGCTTTGACCAAGAGTCCGATCACGGCGCTACCCGCAATAACTTCAATGACCCCTCGTTTGTAGCGGAATAACGCGATGGCGGCGGCGAGCGCAATCACTGCCGAGGCGATGTCGAACGTGCCTTCAAAGCCTTGTGGCCACAGCACGTGGTAGCCGAAGAACATGGCGAGGTTCAATATCACGCCGACCACGGCGGCAGTGATGGCGGTCAGCGGTGCGGTGAATTTGAGATCGCCGTGTGTTGATTCCACCAGCGGCCCGCCCGCGAGGATGAACATGAAGGAGGGCAGGAAGGTGAACCACGTCACCAGCGTGGCGGCCAATGCCCCCGCCAGAAACTGATTCTCCGCACCGAACAGCGCTTGCGTATAGCCGCCGATGAAGCCGACGAAGGCCACCACCATGATGAGCGGCCCCGGTGTGGTCTCGCCCAGTGCCAGCCCGTCTATCATCTGCGTCGGGGTGAGCCAGCCATAGTGGCCGACCGCGCCTTGATACACGTAAGGCAACACCGCATAGGCTCCACCGAAGGTGAGCAGCGCGGCCTTGGTAAAGAACCAGCCCATCTGCGTCAGCGTGTGATCCCATCCGTAGTTCATCGTCAGCAAAGTCATGGGCAGTAGCCACAACAGTCCGCCGATCACGGTGACCTTGATGAGGCCAGCCCAGCGGAAGCGCGCATGTTCCGGTGTCGGCGTGTCATCGTCGATGAGTGCTACGCCAAACGATTTGTTCGACTTTCCATGTCCGCCGCCGCTCTTGAAATGTTCCGGCGAAATGTGCCCTCCGAAATAACCGATCAATGCAGCGAATAGGACGATGGCGGGGAAAGGCACGTTCAGCGCGAAGATGGCTACGAACGAAGCTGCTGCGATGGCCCACAGCACGTTGTTCTTGAGAGCGCGCGAGCCGATGCGGTGGGTCGCATGCACCACGATGGCGGTCACCGCCGGTTTGATGCCGTAGAACAATCCGGCCACCAGCGGAACATCACCGAAGGCGATATAGAGCCACGACAGCGCGATGAGGATGAACAGTGAGGGCAGGACGAACAGCACACCCGCGATGATGCCGCCCCATGTGCGATGCATCAGCCAGCCGATGTAGGTGGCAAGTTGCTGTGCTTCCGGGCCGGGCAACACCATGCAGTAGTTGAGCGCATGCAGAAAACGCTTCTCGGATATCCAGCGTTTCTTCTCCACTAGGTCGTGATGCATGATGGCGATCTGTCCGGCAGGCCCGCCGAAGCTGATGAAACCCAGCTTGAGCCAATACCAGAAAGCCTGCATCAGCGTGACCTGTGCAGGGGGGGGTGTATTTTCAGTTGTGTGTTGCGGTGCGTCCATGATTGCTCCTTGGAATATCCAATGATGAAGCAGGCCTTGGACGATGCACTGTCTTGAAGCGGGGAGGCTGCTTTATCCCCGGTGGAATGTTTGATTATGTCTTACTTCGTCATTCCGGCGCAGGCCGGAAAACGAAGCGAAGCAGAGTTTCGAGGGACGGCCATCAAATCAAACATCGGCGCGCTTTGCGCGCCACGGTAATCGTGATATCCGTGTGGCTGATGATGCCATTGCTTCGGATCTGATGGCGTTCGTATAAAAAAAGCACGCTATACAAAGCGTGCGTACCACAAAATAAACCCAACAATAATCAGCCGCGCGGTCGTGCGGCTGATTATTCTTTGCTGATTATTTTAGGGCTTCTTGGGGGTGGTGTAAGGCACTTCTTTCTGGTGCGGTTCCCAAGTGGTTTCATAGCCAACAAAAAACTGCCCCGGTACAATCTCTTTCTGACGGGTGGTCACGTGGAATGCGTGGCCATCTGGAACCTTGGGGCGGATAAACGGCTTCTTGTCATCACTCATAATCCTATCTCCTTAGAATGTAGAAAACGGGAGGTATATAACGCAGTATGTCGACCCCTCCCACCTAGTCGATGCAACTGTACTACTTGCGCGTGTAATGTGCCTTCTTTGGGATCACATGCCGCACGCCCCCTTGGGGATTCTCTACGTCGCCTTTGTAGCGGGGGATGACGTGGATATGGACATGGAAGACACTTTGCCCAGCCGCCGGTCCCACATTGACGCCGACGTTGTAGCCATCTGGATTAAATTCCTCGTCGAGGCGTTTTTTTTCCTCTTTGATGAGGTGCATGCAGGCGGCTACTTCTTCTGATGTCAGATCGAAAAAGCTGGCGACATGCCGACGCGGGATGACTAAGGTGTGCCCCGGACTCGTCGGGTAAGAGTCTCGCGCACTGTAGGCAAGTTCATGTTCCAAAGAAACACCACGCGGGTCCTTGCAAAACAGGCATGGGTCATTGGGATCTTTTTTCTTTTCTTGTGTAGCTTGAGACGACAACTGCGCACCTCTTTCTGTACGTTATACTCAGACAAAGCATCTTATAAACGAGGAAATCATCTTGGCATCGAATAAAGGACGGGCTTACTTTGCACTGCTTGGCTATCATTTCAACCCCGACGACATCACACGCCTGCTTGGGATAGAGCCCACTTCCGTCAATGCGGCGGGCGCATACAGCGGCCTGGATAAACCCGTGATAAGTTCCTGGGAGTTATCGACGGAGACCATCACTGGAACCGTGGATGTATTTGCATTAGCGGACATCATCGTAAAACAGTTGGACCCCGTAAAAGAAAAGATCGTTGAAGTCTGCAAAAGCCACAATCTGTCTCCAAGGTTGGGGGTGGCGCTGACTTTATCCGTTGATGAAAATGAATCCACTCCGGAAGTCGGGTTCGGTGCCAGAACGATTCGCTTCCTTGCGGATACCGGTGCATTCATCGAGGTGGAACATAAACTTTCCGAGCGGGTTTGATTCATTCTTCACCCGGCAACCTGGCTGTTAAGCGCTTTTAGCTGTGACTGCGCCTTTTTCAGTTGCTCCTCGCAATGCTTTAAACAGAGTGGTTGTAGCGCGTGAGGAAAACATTCCATGATCACCTCGAATTCATCCGCGACCTCTTCTGCAAGCACTGCATCGTTTGTTAATTGAGCCAGCACATTTTGTGCTGTCGCCTTGTTTACTCGGCAGATCACTGCCAAATGGATAGGCAACTGCTGTTCCATGCTGACCGTCAATGCCAATTCGTAGGAATTGATCGCTTCTTTTAGGCGAGCAGGATTTTCTTCCGACTCGCCGAGATGATGCAAAGCTGCAGCCCGATTGTTATGTGTGGCAGTCAGCTCCAATGCGTAATCATCTGCGTCGAGTGCGGCAAGTGCATTCTTATAGGCAACAACGGACTTTTGAAATTGACGGTTGCCTTTAAGCAGTTTGCCGAACGTATGTAAGGTGGCCCCCAGTTGATGCATGGTGTACATCCAATCTTCCGGAGACTTTTCTCGTGTCCAAACCAGCAATGCATTGGTGTAAGCATCTACGGCGATCTTTAAGGGCTGTGTGGCTTCAAGTAGCCGACCAAGCGACTGGTTAGCCGTGCCCAGGTTATATTGAGTAGCTGCCCATTCCATGGGGGAGTCTTCCTGAGTGAACTCCTCCAATGCCTTGCCAAAACACAGGGTGGCCCGTTCAAACAATTCAGCATCTCTCCGCTGCTGCCCCAGTGCGGCAAGAATGTTGCCGAGATTGCTCTGCGTCTCCGCCCAGACTAATGGCTCCCGTGTGCGACTGATCTTTGCAACAAGATCACCTGTATCGCTAGTGTCTGCCAGCGATGCCTCAAGCGCCTCGCGCAAACTCTCATAGATCCTGCCGCTGAAACGGTGTTGCTCATAATTTCCCCGTGCGTAACGAAAATTATCCGCTACTGCAACCTTGGTATCCGGAGCAGCCGCTGCGGCTATCTCTGCACTCAGCATGCCGATAGAATTCGCGATTGCACTTTCCAGCGCCTTGTTCGGCGGGAAAATGATGTAATTGGTTGAGAAATTCATTGTGCCCGGTCGAGTATCTCATTCAGGTCGGGATCGGCGCCGACCGCTCCTCCCAGCTCAATTTCTTCATCGGTAGCTTCACGTATAGACAAGACTTCCAGCATAAAGGTGACATCTCTGCCGCAAAGGGGGTTATTGCCGTCGACAGTCAATGTCTTGTCGTCGAATCGGGTAACGATGAAATCTCTGGGCTCGCCCTTTTCATTTTCCATGGTGATGGTCATGCCGATTTCCCGATATTCTTCCGGAACATTTTCGATGTGATCGGTAAATACCAGCGATTCATCTCTCTCGCCGTACAACTTCGCAGTGTCTATCGGCACTTCGATGATGTCGCCGACCTTTTTGCCATACAGTTCCTTGGTCACTTCTTCGGACATCACATCATTCACGCCATGAACATAAGCCAGCGGATATTCCACAGTGACCAATACGTCACCGGTTTT
>JARCRR010000159.1 GCA_029850565.1 Gallionella sp.
TGAACTCCTCTGCAGTGGAGTTCACCGCCACCGATTCGCACGGCCTGCTCTATTCGTTCGAGGCCTTGTCCCCCGAAGAGATGCAAAGCGAGGGTCAACCGGTCATTCAATTTGCCATGCCCAAATCGCTCCTGCTGCACAATCGTCGGGAACATATGCGCGTCACGACACCGAGCAACCTTGCGCTGCGTTGTATTGCCGATGCGGAGGGCTTCATGCCCTTCGAGTCGCACATTACCGATGTGAGCCATGATGGACTGGGCGTCATCATCTACGGACAGGATATCAATCTGGAATCCGGGGCGGTCTTGAAGGGGAGCCGCATCATCACGCCCAACGGTGATGCCGTCACCGCCGATCTGGAACTGCGACACATCGCCTCCGCTCGCCTGTCCGATGGCACGACTGTCCACAGCGCGGGATTCCGTTTCATCCAGCCGCCGGGCGATATCACGAAACTCATCGGTTGCTTCATTCAGGATCTGGATAAACTCGCACATAAATCTTAATGTGCCGGCAGATGGCACCGTATATGTCGGCACTCTCTCCGGTTCGTTGTACCATTCCGCGGACTGGATAACGATATGAGTACACAACCGATATCACCCTCTGGAAGTGCCAGTCAGCCCTGGCACAACACACCGGCGGCAGAGGTCCTTGCCTCGCTGGGCTCTTCCCCCAATGGACTCAGCTCCGAAGAGGCGCATTGCCGTTTGGAAAAAGACGGGCTGAACTGTCTCCCCCCGGCACATAAAGACAGCCTGTTGACCCGCTTCGGCCGCCAGTTCGACAACATTCTCATCTATGTCTTATTGGCTTCGGCGCTAGTCACTGCGTTGCTCGACCATTGGGTGGATTGCAGCGTGATCGTCGGCGTGGTCGTCATCAATGCCATCATCGGCGTGATTCAGGAAGGCAAGGCAGAAAGTGCGCTGGATGCCATCCGCAACATGCTGTCACCCATCGCCACTGTGCTGCGCGACGGCCGTCGCGGTGAGATATCGGCAGAACATCTCGCGGTCGGTGACATCGTCCTGCTTTCTTCGGGCGACAAGGTTCCCGCCGACTTGAGACTCTTCGAAGTGCGCCAATTGCGTATCGATGAGGCTGCCTTGACGGGTGAATCCGCGCCCGCAGAAAAACGCACAGAGGAAGTCGGGATACACGCAATGATCGGTGACCGCTCCTGCATGGCGTACTCCGGCACATTGGTGGTGTATGGACAGGCACGCGGTGTCGTCATCGCCACCGGCGAGACGACGGAGATCGGTCGCATCAGCGGCATGATCGCCTCCGTGGGCACACTGGAGACACCATTGCTCAGACAAATGACAGGTTTCGGCAAGCAATTGACCATCGCCATTCTGTTGCTTGCCTTTTTGACTTTCGCCTACGGAGTCTGGGTACGCGATTACGAATGGTCGGAGATGTTCCTTGCCGCCGTCGGTCTGGCCGTGGCGGCGATACCGGAAGGGCTTCCCGCCATCATGACCATCGTCCTGGCTATCGGGGTCCAGCGCATGGCGCGGCGCAATGCCATCATCCGCCGACTTCCCGCAGTCGAGACACTGGGTTCGGTGACAGTCATCTGTTCCGATAAGACCGGCACGCTCACGCGCAACGAGATGACGGTGCAGCGCATCCTCACTGCCGGGAAAGCGTTCGAAGTAAGCGGCAGCGGTTATTCGCCCCATGGCGGTTTCTCCATCGCGGGGCGCGAGGTCTTCGCCGAAGAATTCCCGGAGCTGATCGAGTTGGGTCGGGCCGCCCTGCTGTGCAACGATGCAGAGCTGCATTCGCATCCTTCACCCGATTCCGATTGGCATATCGAAGGGGACCCGACCGAGGGAGCATTGCTGACTTTGGCCGCCAAGACCGGACTTGATATCGCTTTCGAGCGGGAAGCACTGCACCGTACCGATCTCATCCCGTTCGAATCGCAGCATCGTTTCATGGCGACCTTGCATCACGATCTTGAAGGACGCGGATTCATCTTCCTCAAAGGCGCTCCCGAAAAGATACTCGACATGTGCCAGTTCGAGAGGGTCAGCGGGGATGATCGCGCGCTCCGCCATGATCATTGGAAACAAGTCATGCAGGATGCCGCGCAAGACGGATTACGCTTACTCGCTGTTGCGATGCGTCCCACCCTAAGCACTCAACGCGAACTCAGTCTGGCCGATGTACAGAGCGGATATTCGCTATTGGGCGTCTTCTGCATCGGCGACCCGCCGCGTGACGAGGCGATGCTCGCGGTCGCCCGTTGCCGCAACGCGGGGATCAGCGTGAAGATGATCACGGGCGACCATCTCGATACCGCATGCGCCATCGGCTCCCGTTTCGGTTTGCAATCGGACAAGGCGCTCACTGGCGAGGAGATCGAACGCATGGATGCGGCGGAGCTGCGCAACGCCGTGAAGGAAGCCGACATCTTCGCCCGCGCCAGCCCCGAACATAAGCTCGCTCTGGTACAGGCATTGCAGGCCAACGGCGAAGTGGTGGCGATGACCGGGGATGGCGTCAACGACGCCCCTGCGTTGAAGCGTGCCGATGTGGGTGTCGCGATGGGCAAGAAAGGAACCGAAGCGGCTCGCGAAGCCGCCGAGATGGTGCTGGCCGATGACAACTTCGCTTCCATCGATGCGGCAGTCGAGGAGGGGCGCACCGTCTACGACAATCTGAAAAAATCCATCGTGTTCGTCCTGCCCGTCAACGGGGGCGAAGCCATGGTCATCGTCGCCGCCATCCTGCTCGGCCTGACGCTGCCGATCACACCCGTGCAGATATTGTGGGTGAACATGGTCACTGCGATCACGCTGTCACTGGCTCTTGCATTCGAACCGCCCGAAGCGGGCGTGATGCATCGGGCACCCCGGGCGCCGGATGAGCCCTTGCTCAACCGCTTTCTGCTATGGCGCATCCTGTTCGTTTCTGCATTGATGGTGATCGGTGCACTCGGCTTCTTCCTGTGGGAGCAATCGCTCGGGGCCAGTATCGAATCCGCGCGGACTGCCGCCGTCAACGCCTTGGTGATGGGCGAGATCTTCTACCTCTTCAATTGCCGCCACCTGCTCACACCATCCTATGGTTTGGGTGATCTCTTTTCCTCGCGTCCTATCATCCTCTCCGTCCTGAGCGTGATCTCGCTGCAAGTGTTATTCACCTATTCGCCCCCCCTTCAAGAATTGTTCGATACCGTTCCATTGGAAGGCGCTGTCTGGTGGCGCATCCTGTTGTTTGGCGTCCTGCTGTTCATCGCCGTAGAGGTCGAAAAATGGGCTTTGAGCCGACGCAGCCGCAGAAAATGAAGGCATCGCGGGAGGCTTTGTGCGTACTGCTATAATCCGCCCACTTATTCACTTCTCTACGCGATCTCATGAAGACTCTCATTTGCGGCTCGATGGCATACGACACCATCATGGTGTTCAAAGACCAATTCAAGAAACACATCCTTCCCGAACAGATCCACATCCTCAATGTCGCCTTCCTGGTGCCTGAGATGCGCCGCGAATACGGCGGCTGCGCGGGCAATATCGCCTACAACCTGCAGATGCTGGGTGGCCATCCGCTCATCATGGCGACCGTGGGCGACGACTTCGGGCCTTACGCCACTCGCCTGTCCAACCTCGGCCTGACACAGACTCACATCAAGCCGGTGGAAGGCAATTTCACCGGACAAGCCTTCATCACCACCGACCTCGACGACAACCAGATCACCGCATTCCACCCGGGTGCCATGGGTATGTCGCATCTGAACCACGTGAAGGATGCCAGCGAAGCTACGCTGGGCATCGTCTCTCCGGACGGTCGCGACGGCATGATCAACCATGCGCGCGAATTCGTCGAAGCGGGCATCCCCTTCGTATTCGATCCGGGCCAGGGCATGCCGATGTTCTCCGGCAATGAACTGCTGGACTTCATCGAGCAGGCCAACTACGTCACGGTGAATGATTACGAGGCGAAGATGTTGCAGGACAAGACGGGCAAATCATTGACCGACATCGCGCAACGTGTCACCGCCCTCATCGTCACACTCGGAGCAGACGGCTCGCTCATCTATGTCGATGGCAGACAGATCGCCATTCCCACGCCGAAACCCAAAGCCATCGTCGACCCTACCGGATGCGGCGACGCCTACCGCGCAGGCTTGCTGCACGGCATCCAGCAAGGATGGGACTGGGAGACCACGGGGCGCCTCGCTTCACTCATGGGATCGCTCAAGATATCCAGCCGTGGCGGCCAGAACCACAAGTACAACCGCATCGAATTGGCGGATTTGTACAAACAGCATTTCGGTTCGCGCATCACCCTGTAACGAACGCCGGTCACCCCGATAGCGACTTGCCCGATGCGGGCTTGGTCGCATGGCCGGTCGTTTCATCAGTGGCCGCAGGCGTATCGAAGGGTAAGCGGTGCGCCACGCAGACAGAACAGGATTCGACAGGCTCAGCCCGAACGGCTTTTCAGGATGGTTGAAACACAGATGCGTTCCGAACTGCAAACCATCATCGCATCTGCCATCCGCGATGCGACACTCCGCCCGTTCGACATCGTTCGCATCACCCCCATCAACGGCGGCAGCATCAATCAAGCGTACCGGCTCGATGGTCGCGATGGCACATCCTGTTTCGTCAAACTGAATGATGAGCAGCATCTTGCAATATTCGTTGCCGAGGCGGCAGGACTCGCCGCCATTGCCGCGACCGATACCCTTCGTGTACCACAAGCCATCACCCACGGCATTGCCCATCGTCAAAGCTACTTGGTGCTGGAACATCTGGCACTCACCTCGCGCGGAGATACGCGATCGCTTGGCACCCGACTCGCCGCCTTACATCGCAATTCCGCACCCCAATTCGGTCTCGCCCAGGACAATTTCATCGGCACCACAGCTCAACCGAACGCTTGGGCGGACGATTGGATCACCTTCTGGCGTGAGCAACGCTTGGGCTTCCAACTTGGACTTGCGGCAAAAAACGGTTACGGCGGAGAGCTGCAACAGTTAGGCGCACGATTGTTGGATGCGCTACCCGCCTTCTTCGATAACCACACTCCGCAACCCTCACTCCTGCATGGCGACCTGTGGAGCGGCAACCACGCCTACCTTGCCGATGGCACGCCCACGATCTTCGACCCTGCGAGTTACTACGGCGACCGCGAATGCGACATCGCCATGACCGAACTCTTCGGCGGCTTTCCCGCAACGTTCTACGATGCCTATCGCACCGCATGGCCTTTGGAGAAAGGTTTTGAGAATCGCCGTGACATATACAATCTCTATCACATCCTCAATCACGCGAATCTGTTTGGGGGCGGATATGTACGTCAGGCTGAGAGAATGATGAAGCGTTTGTCGGGAGTGATACGATAAACGGCGGGAATCGGCCAGCAAGAACCCTTCATAGATTTTCTCCATAGCGGGCACTCAAGTCTTGGACGTTGAACAGGAGTTGTGGAATGCAAAAAACATATTGTGATGCTGACCCCTTTAATTTCTACCGTGCACTGGTGGACCTTAAAGCACAAGAGCTCATCGTTGACGGCATCAAACATACCTTGAGTCCCGGCATGCAGGTCACGGCAGAGATACACCTTGGTACACGCACCATCTTTGAATACTTGCTGTCGCCTGTGATGAAGGCGTTTCAGGAAGCGGGGAGGGAGAGATGAGATTGAATGGATATGACAACTTGGAAGGATTCGGCATGAACAAGCAAAACGGAATGATGAAGCGAATCGCAAAACTTTCTTTGGTCTTGCTGCTGGGGGCAAGCATGAGTGCTTGTGCTGGATTGTTCGGATTTGGCGGTACGAACTGGAAAGAGGAAGTGCTGTTGTATGACGGCAGCAAGATTGTGGTGAAGCGTTCAGTCGAGCGCGGTGGGCGGCATGAGCTAGGGCAGAAGCCACCCTATAAAGAGCAGAGTTTGAGTTTCACCATGCCCAGCACAAATCAAACTATCACATGGGAAGACCATTACAGCGAAGACATTGGCAGTGCGAGCTTTCTGCCAATGACGCTGGATATACATCAGGGCACAGCCTATCTGGTGGCCGATACGATGGGTTGCTTGTCTTACAACAAATGGGGCAGGCCGAACCCGCCTTATGTCATCTTCAAGCACGATGGCAAAGAGTGGAAACGCGTTGCACTGCAAGATCTACCTGCTGAAATCAAATTGCCGAATTTAATTATGTCCATGCCGGACGTTGTGGTGGAAAGAATGGGCAAGAGCTTTGTAACCGCAGAAGAGATTCAGCGAATCATCAGCAACTACCCTCAACCCGAATACCGCAGCATTTTGCGGGAGCCGTTGGCGGAAAGCGAGCTTTGCCCAGACTGGAGTTCGGGACGCTATCGAAGTTCTAAGCCGCCGCTGCCTATGAAGCCGATTAAACCAAAGGTACAAACCAAAGGTACCGGAGTCGAATTCTTTTTAATGAATAGAGATAAGAGGTAAACATGCCGCGTCGTCCGCGCATCAACCTGGCAGGTCATCCGCAGCATGGGTAAAAAGTACCGGAGTCGAATTTGATATGAATGTCCGTTTTCTGGAAATGAAAGTGTCCCAAACGGGTTACAACCTGACCCGGCATCATTACAAAATAAACCCTCTCATCGCCGCCTCATCGAACGGCCATCCCAGCTCCGCACAAGTATCCTCACGCTTCACCACGGGTATCCGCGTTCCATATCTTTCCAGCAAGTCATCGTCTTCCGTGATGTCGATGTGTTCGGCTTCCACGCCGACGGTTTGAAGCACGGCCTCTGCTTGTTCGCACAGGTGGCAGAAGGTGGTGCCGTATAAGACGAGTTTCATGGTTGTAGCCATAGCGGTTAGTTCATGCGCTCTTCACCTGCGGGGATGATGCGACGTTTGATGATTATCCTTCAGTGCGTCGGCGAACACTTCGACCGGCTGTGCACCCGAGATGCCTACTTTACCGTCGATGACGAAGAACGGTACCCCAGAGATGCCAAATGCTGCCGCACGTGCTTCGTCTGCGCGTACTGAGTCAACATAGGCGTCACTCTCCAGCATCTCCAGCGCCTCTTGGGTGCTGATGCCGAATTCGGGTGCAAGTCTGGAGAGTGCGGCGCGGTCGCCTACAGGAAGTGCTTCGGAGAAATACGCATGCATGAGGCGTTCTGTCGCCTGATCCCCAACTTGACGAGAAGCGGCGAGATGCAACAGACGATGTGCGTCGAAGGTGTTGCCTGGACGCGCCTCGCTCAAGCGATATTCCAGCCCGATCTGTTTGGCGAGAGACGATACGCGGGCGTTCATGTTCTGCGCCTCTTGCAGAGAGACGTGATACTTGCGTGACAACATCTCTATCAATGTCTCGGCATATTGTGGAGGCGATTTGGGATCGAGCTCGAAACTGCGCCAGGTCACTTGCACATCTTGTTTGTGCGAGAAGTCGGCAAGCGCAGCCTCGAAGCGTCGCTTGCCGATGTAACACCAAGGGCAGATCACATCAGACCATATCTCTACTTGCATGATTCATCCGTCCCTGGTTTGGATTCAATAATCCGTGTAACCCTTTTCACCCGGCGTATAGAAGGTGCTGAAATCGGGTGCGGTGAGTGCTGCGCCACTTTGCAACTTCGCGACCAAATCCGGGTTGGAGATGAACGGACGACCGAAGGCGACGAGGTCGCCTTTCTGTGCATCGAGATCGGCATTGGCACGTGCGGCATCGTAACCGCCGGACAGGATGTACTTGCCTTTGAAGTTGGCGCGAATCTTGGCTTTCAACTCCGCGCTGACTTCGGGTGCGCCCATGGAGCTGTGATCGACCACGTGGATGTATGCCAAATCGATGGTGTTCAGCTCTTCGACCAAGCGCAGATACAGCGCATCCATCTTGGCATCCGCAATTGCGCCGTTGAATGCGCCGTAGGGAGAGATGCGCATGCCGATGCGTTCGGCGCCGATGGCGGCGGCAGAAGCCTTGGCGACTTCCACAGCGAAGCGGATGCGGTTCTCTACACTGCCGCCCCACTGGTCGGTGCGCTGATTAGTTGCCGTATTGAGGAACTGGTCGATGAGATAGCCATTCGCACCGTGCAATTCGACACCGTCGAATCCGGCTTCGAGGGCACGCTTGGATGCATTGGCATACTCGGCGATGGCGGTCGCGATATCTTCTTCGCTCATCTCTGCGGGTACGGGATGTGGCTGCATGCCACTGCTGTCCGTCCACATTTCGCCCGGCGCGGCGAGGGCGGAAGGTGCGACGATCTTGGTGTTCGCCGCCAGGTTGGCGGGATGACCCACACGGCCCGTGTGCATCAGTTGCACGAAGATCTTGCCGCCCGCCGCATGCACGCCATCGGTCACGCGCTTCCATCCGGCAACTTGCGCGTCGGAAAACATGCCGGGGATGCGCGCATAGCCGAGGCCGTTGGGGGACGGTGAGGTGCCCTCGGTGATGATGAGGCCCGCGTCGGCACGCAGCTTGTAATACTTCTCCATCAACTCGTTGGGCACGTTGCCAATGGCACGGGAGCGTGTCATTGGTGACATGACGATGCGATTCTTGAGTTGCAGTTTGCCTAGGGTGGTGGGGGTAAATAGTGTTGCAGTCATTTGGTTCCTTTTTTGATAGATGGTGATGAATGCTATTCGGGTTTCTGGTTATTTTTTCAACAGACTGAATGCGTGCCCCCATTCGTTTCGCAGAAATCCAGGAATACACCACAACATACACAGGGGCTCGATCGCGCGCGCGGATTCAACTTTACCCATGTCTTCAATCTGCCAACCGAACTGCGCGAGGATTGCTTTGACTTCGGATTTCGCCTGCTCGTTGTTGCCGCAAATGAACATGGTGGGTTTGCCGTCCGGGAACTGCGGATCGACCATCCATGCATTGCCTACACAAGAGAATGCTTTCACAAAATTCGCTTCCGTTGCAATCTTCTGCAAACGCTCCATGAGCGAGTCATTCAGATTGGTGAAGAAATTCAACACGCCGTTGGTCGGCGGCAAATCTGCAATGGGATTGGTGGTGTCGATGATGGTTTTGCCCGCAATCGCTTTGCCGGCCAGACTTTTGATTAATGATTCGGCTGCGCTGCCTTTGACCGACAGCACGATGAGTTCGCCAAAGTTAGCCGCCTGATCGAAGGTGCCCACTGATGCGGCGGTGCCGGCTTTGCCCTTCCACTCGTTCAATTTGGCCGGATCGCGACTACCGCGCATGACTTCATATCCATGTTTGAGGAACCCATTCGCAAGGACTTCCCCCACGATTCCCGATCCCAACACTGCTACTTTTTTCGTTTGCATGATCGTTCTCCTTTCAGATGCATTTTCCTCGCCTATGCGGGGGAGGGATCGAACAATTTATTGTTTGATCGATTCGACCGGGAGGGTCAATGTCACTTCGTCGCCGACATAAGGCACGCCTTTGCTCACGCCGAAATCAGAGCGTTTGATCTTGGCCGTGGCGGTCGCGCCGCAGGCTTCTTTCTTCACCATCGGGTGCGGCATGCACAAGAACGAGGTCACGGTGAGTGTCACCGGTTTGGTCACGCCCTTGACGGTCAGGTCGCCTTCCACGGAAATGACTTTGTCTCCGTCGAACTTAACCTTCTTCGATTTGTAGGTGATGGTGGGGAACATCTCGGTGTCGAACAGATCGGCGGCTTGGATGTGTTCGTTGAACAGCGCGGAGCCGGTATTGACTGACTTGGCATCGATCACGACGTCAACAGCGCCCGTGCGCTTGATGCGGTCGACTGTGATGGTGCCGGATATCTTGTCGAAGCGGCTCAGTTGGATTGAATAACCCAAGTGGCTGTATTCGAAACGCGGCATGGAATGTGTCGGCTCGATGGCATAGGTCTCCGGCTCTGCATAAGCGACTGAAGAGACGGCTGCGGCGAGGGTGAGGGCGATGAGTCTTTTCATGATGTTCTCCTTGGGGTTGAGGGGTTACTTCTTGGCGGGGGATGCGTTGACGACTAGGTGAAACTTGATCTGTATCTCGTCGGCGACCGTGCCCACATCGGCCCACACGCCTTCGCCGATGTTGTAATCGAGACGCCTGATGGTGAAGCTGCCATCGAACACACCGCGTGCGGCAGTCGATTGGAAAGTGAATGGTGCGATGACGTCCAGAGTCTTGCCTTTGATGGTGAGCTTGCCGCGCGCTTCGTAGCGGTTGCCGCCCAACGCTTTGACGCCCGTCGAGATGAAACCGGCACTCGGATAGGCCTTTGCGTTGAACCATTGTTTGCCTGCGACTTCATCGTTGCCGTCGGATGAGCCGGTGTCGATGCTGGCGAGGTCGATATCGATGCGCGCCTGCGCCTTGGCAAGTTTGGCGGGGTCGAAGGATGCTTGTGCGGCGAACTTCGCGAACGTTCCATCCATGGTCACGCCCATCTGCTTGTAGGCAAAGGTCACCGTGCTTTCGTTCGTCTGCACTTGTTTGAACTCGACGGCGAAAGCGACACTGCTCATCAGAGCGAGGCTTGATAGCACGATGCGAATGAATGGATTCATTTGCTCATTCCTTTCGGCAACATGCGCTCCAATATCTGGTCGCGGTCGATCAACTTGTGTTTGATGACGGCGGCGATGTGCATGCCTACCAACAGGAACAGCATGAGGTTTAATCCCTGATGCACGGTGGTGAGCAGATCGCCCAAGGCTTTGTCTTTGCCGACTAGGTCGGGCAGGGGCAACAAGCCGAACCACACGGTCTGGAATCCTTTGGCGGAACTCATCAGCCAACCCGACAGCGGGATGGCGAGCAGCAATCCATACAGAGCCAGATGCGTGATGTGGCTCACCACCACTTCCCAACGCGGTATCGCTTCGGGCAGTGGCGGCGGTGTATGCGTGATGCGCCACACCACGCGTGTGACGGCGAGCACCAGAATGGTGATGCCTATCCACTTGTGATAGCTGTAGTACTGCAATTTGGTGGGCGACAGCGGCAGGTCGTGCATGTACACGCCGAGCGGGAAGGCGGCGAAGACCAGCAACGCCACCAGCCAGTGCAAGGCCATCGCGGTGTTGTTGTAACGCTGAATGGGCGTGTTCATCTCTGCCTCCTTAAGCCAAGCGCCCGCCACGGAAATCATCCAGCGCTTTGTGTATCTCTTCCTGCGTGTTCATCACGAACGGCCCGTACTGCACGATGGGTTCGTTCAGCGGCTTGCCCGCCACCAAGATGAGACGCGTCGGCTCGGTCGCAGAAACGCTGATGCCATCCGCGCCCGCCGTGTTGCTCAAAATGCCCATGCGCTGCACATCCACTTGCGTGCCCGCCACGTTCGTCGCACCGCGATAGGTGTAGATGAAGGCGTTGTGCGTGTCGGGGATCGCGGTCGAAAACGTCTTGCCGGCGGGGATGTGGATGTCGAGATAGATCGGCTCGGTCACTTCGCGGGTGACTGCCCCCGACACGCCGTTGCTTGCACCCGCGATGACGCGCACGGTCACGCCCTCCGGCGTCACATATTCGGGGATGTCGGCACTGGCGAAATCCTTGTACCAAGGCGCGGCCATCTTGTTCTTCGCAGGCAGGTTGAGCCAGAGCTGGAAACCTTCCATCACGCCGTCTTTCTGTTCGGGGATCTCGGAATGGATGACGCCGCTACCTGCGGTCATCCACTGTACACCGCCGTCGCCCAGCAGACCTTCGTGGCCCGCGCTGTCGCGGTGACGCATACGCCCAGCCAACATATAGGTGATGGTCTCGAAGCCGCGATGTGGATGGTCGGGGAAGCCGGCGATGTAGTCGTCAGGATCGTCGCTACCGAAAGCGTCCAGCATCAGATAGGGGTCGAGACGGCGTTGCAGCTTGCCGGTGAGCACACGGGTCAGACTCACGCCCGCGCCGTCGGAGGTGGCAACGCCTTCGATAAGGCGCTCCACGGTACGAGTTTGTTGAATGCTGGTTTGTGTGGTGGTATTCATTTTGGACTCCAATGCCTGAGTAATTGAGTCGCATATTAGGCGGCTCAAAATGATAGGTAAAGCCGTTAAATCGAGATAGACTGTTCCACTAATGGAACAAGCAAAGATATCCGCAGACGACCTCATCCTGTTCGCCACCATCGTGGAACAGGAGAGTTTGGTACGCGCCGCCGACCAATTGGGCATGCCCAAGGCCACGGTCTCGCGCCGCCTCGCCAATCTTGAGGCGGCACTAGGCCAGCGTTTATTGATACGCACCACGCGCCGTCTCACCCTCACCGATTTCGGGCAGGAGTTCCTTGATCACAGTCGCCGCGTGGCGGAAGAGGTCGCCACCGTGCAGGACTTCGTGCGCAGTCAGGACATTCAACCGCGTGGACGCTTGCGTGTTTCCATGCCGGGCGATTACGCCAAGATACATTTTTCGCGCGCCATCGCCACCTTCATCGAGGCTTATCCCGAGATACAGCTCGATCTCGATCTGAGTTCGCGTCGCGTCGACCTTATCGGTGAGCGCTTCGATCTCGCCATCCGCATGGGTGACTTGGATAACGATGCGACCTTGGTGGCCCGCAAGATCGACGAGCAGAGCATGGCGCTCTACGCCAGCCCCATCTACCTGGCTTTGCATGCCGCTCCCAAACATCCCGATGATCTGGAGCGCCACACCTCGGTGCGTTTGCTGTCAGTGCGCGGTACTGCGGTGCCGTGGAAATTGATGCGCGGGAAGGAAGTGTGGGAGGGCGTGCCGCCGGGGCGACTCACGCTGAACTCACCCGACATGATCCAGCAATTGTTGCTCGATGGCGCGGGCATCGGCGCCTTACCCGATCGCTTCGCCAGCAACGATGTGCAGAGCGGGCGCTTGGTGCGCGTGTTGCCGAAATGGTGTTTCCCTTCCATCCCCGCTTGGGCCGTGATGCCCACCCGACGCTTTCTGCCTACCAAGACGAGAGTCTTTCTCGATCATATCGAACGCTTCATGGAGAAGAGTTAGGTTTCGATAGCAATATCTTCACATACGCTTCGTAGGATGATGAAAATTATTCATAAGCCGCAACAAACCACTCGATTTAACGTGGCTGTAATTTTCAAGTAACAAGCCTGTAATAAATCATCCCCATAATCCGCTCGCCTTAATCCTCCCCTGTGAGTTGAGGAATTCAGAGCAATTTTTATTAATGACTAGGAGCAACCATGAAGAAAACAATCGTAGCACTGGCAGTTGCCGCTGCATTCTCCAACTCTGCCTTCGCAGAAAACGCGAACGTGACCATCTACGGTAAAGTGGATGTTGATTTTGAATCTGTGTCGACAGACAATCCTAACGGTAGCAACAACAACGTCAATCCAAAAACTCGTACGAACGCCGCCACAAATCCTGACAGCATTGCGCGCGTAGCGACCAACGCATCGCGTTTCGGCGTCAAGGGTTCTGAAGATCTGGGCGGTGGCTTGGCTGCGTTCTATCAGTTCGAAGTGCAGATGGATGCCAACGGCAACAGCGGCAATGGCCTGGGCAACGGCACTCGCAACAGCGGCGTGGGCATCAAGAGCGAAGATTTCGGCAGCGTGACCTTCGGTATCTGGGATACGCCTTTCAAGCTGTCTCACAACAAGATCGAGTTGTTCGACAACACGCACTTTGCTTCTTCTACCAACCTGATTGGCCGCTCTGGTTCGACAGCCGCTACTACAGCAGGTACGCCTTTGCCAGCAGCAGGTACGACGGGTACAGCCGCATCACAAAGTTTCAACACACGTTTGAAGAACGTTGTTCAGTACGCATCCCCCGTTATCGCTGGCTTTGAAGGCAAGATTGCTTACGGTACTGACGTGGCACCGGTAGGCGCGAATGCGGCAGGTGTGGGTGGTGTTGCAACAAACGTTGCGGCTAACAAATCTACCTTGTCAATTGCAGCAACTTACGATCATGAGATGTTTTACGCTGCTGTAGCAAACGAAACTGTCTATGATGCAGCTTCCAACATCGCTGCTGCTGCACCTAACGCTGCCAGCGGTACGGCTAAAGCAAATAACACTGCAACTCGATTGGTTGGTGCTTATAAAATTGGCGATGCAGGATTTGTAGGCGCAACCTTTGAAAGCATGTCGATTGCAGATG
>JARCRR010000160.1 GCA_029850565.1 Gallionella sp.
CGTGTATGCGATGGACGATAACCTGCATCCGGTGACGGGCAAGGATCACCGGCATAATGATAAAGGGGATAAGCCGAAATGAGCGCCTCCTTCATCTTCATATTGCTGCTTGCCCTCATGCTGACGGGGATGCCCATCTCCATCTCTTTGGGCCTCACCGTACTCAGTTTCTTGTTCCTGTTCACACAGGTGCCGCTGGAATCTGTGGCACTCAAGTTATTCACCGGTATCGAGAAGTTCGAGATCATGGCCATCCCGTTCTTCATCCTGGCGGGCAACTTCCTCACGCATGGGGGGGTGGCGAAACGCATGATCCGCTTCGCCTCGTCGATGGTGGGGCATATGTACGGCGGCCTTGGTCTATCCGGTGTGCTTGCTTGCGCCTTGTTCGCGGCCATCTCCGGTTCCTCACCGGCGACGGTGGTGGCCATCGGTTCCATCCTGCTGCCAGCGATGGTGAAGGCGGGTTTCCCCAAGAAATTCGGTGCAGGCATCATCACCACCTCGGGAGCGCTCGGCATCCTCATCCCGCCCTCCATCGTGATGGTCATGTATTCGGTGGCGACCAATACATCTGTTGGTGCTTTGTTTATGGCGGGGGTCGTGCCGGGCATCGCATTGGCTTTAGTGCTGGGTGGCGTGACCTATTACCGGGCGCGCAAATTCGATTATCCCCGTCTGCCCAAGGCCAAATGGGGTGAGCGCTGGAAGACGTTCCGCGAATCGGTCTGGGGGCTGTTGCTCATCGTGATTGTGATGGGGGGCATCTATACCGGCTTGTTCACGCCGACCGAAGCGGCCGCGATGAGTGCGGTCTATGCCTTCTTCATCGCGGTGTTCGTCTATAAGGACTTGAGTTTCAAGGATGTGCCGCGCGTACTGCTCAATTCCGCCAACATGTCGGCGATGCTGCTCTACATCATCACCAACGCCATGTTGTTCTCATTCATCATGACCAACGAGAATATCCCGCAGGCGCTGGCCAACTGGATGCTGGGCAACGGCCTTGGCATCATCACCTTCCTGCTGGCGTGCAACATCATCCTGCTGCTCGCGGGTAACTTCATGGAGCCATCCTCCATCGTGTTGATCTTCGCGCCCATCTTGTTTCCGGTGGCGATGAAGCTGGGTATCGATCCGGTGCACTTCGGCATCATCATGGTGGTGAACATGGAGGTCGGCATGTGCCACCCGCCGGTCGGACTCAATCTCTATGTGGCCTCAGGCATCACCAAGATGGGGATCACCGAACTCACCATCGCGGTCTGGCCGTGGCTATTGTCCATGCTGGGTTTCTTGATGTTGGTCACCTACTGGCCGGGCTTGTCGCTGTGGTTGCCGCACATGTTGGGCATGCATTAGGGCGGGTGAGACTCTGTGTGTCTGCATACTGGGGACAATGGTGGGCAGCATGCCCGTCAACTCAAGGCGTAGTGTGCGAGGTAACGGCGTCGAATTGTTTTTTGAGGGGATATAAATTGGAAAAGAAATCGACTCCGGCAATGAGGTCTCTACTACGTAGTCTTAAGAAGGTTTTATTAGATGGGTTTGAACAGGCATATATATTTTTTCTGGTTGAGTGCTGGTGACTTGTTGCATAGAATCGCCGCTCTTTATCTACTCCCAAGGAAAATAGCAATGAAGAGCCTATTTAAAACACTCTCAGTAATCATCACTCTTTCTATCTCGTTTAGCGCATCAGCCGCTGACCACAGTAAAACATGGAAGAAGGCAAATGCTGCACTTGACCGAGGTGATGTCGCTGCAGCAGTTAAGCTGTTACGCCCCGTCGCTGATGCGGGTGATCCAGAGGCACAGAGCTTTGTCGGTATCGTGCTATGGAGTGGTCAAACCGAAGGCGTACCTAAGGACGCCATCAATGGCACGAAGTATCTAACAATGTGTGTAAACAATCCAAAGACTGAATCTGAATCTCGTGGCAACTGCGCTTTCAATATGTCGCTCGCCTATTTGAGAGGTGATGGCGTTGTTAAGTCAATGGATGATTCACTCGCATTCATGTGGACTAGCGCAAGATATGGCAATGAAAAAAGCTTCAATCAGCTTAATCGTGCGGTGTGCAAGGGAGATGCATCTTGCACGGAAGAACTGAAAGTTCGTCTTGATCGTTGTGAAGCCATGTGTCTGAACTGATCATGATCAGCGCTAGGATTCTTCTGGTTTTTTCAGCGTTTCTTCTGGCGCAAGCATCAATGGCAGGAGAGTTGCCGTTGTGCGAGCCAGTGGCAGACAACTCTTCCGAGAGCGATATTGCGTTCATCAAGGGAATGAGTAATGCAGCACGTTTAACCAAGGCTGCCGAATACTCCCAGGATGAATGCAAAAAAGGTGGGGGGCGCTCTTCATCAATTCGTCAGGAGGATTTAGCAAAGGATGAGGTGAGAATCTTGTGTTCGACCCCTGCAAAAGGTGAAGAGGTGTTCGCCAAATTCTCCTTCCACACCTTTTACATCGCATCTAATGGACACATGAATCGCATCTTCACTGGTGATGAGTGTATACCTACGATCAACTACAATGTCGAGGCAACACTCTGGCGATAGATTGGGATTATTTGATTTAATTGAAAATCTAGAAACCAAAGGTACCGGAGTCGATATCTTTATAAAAACCAATGGGGTGCATCGCATTTAAATTCCAACCTCGCACACACACCTCGCCCACGCATCAAGTTAGCTCATCTCGGAGAGGGCAAAGGGGGGAATCGGTTTTGCATCAGTCAGCGTTTATTCTCAATCAAGCATCTGCCGTGTGATTTGGCCTGCTGTCGCTCTGTGTCCGCATAGGTACAACGGTGCATTCACCCTGCCAGCCTTTTCAGTGTGCTTTGGATCATATTCGGGGCGTTGCCGCCCTGCGACAGGGCGGGCAAACCCTGATAGAATCGCGCCCCTCAGAAATTTCTGAATCACATTAATCATTTGGAGAAGAAGCATGGCTGTTGAACGCACCCTTTCAATCATCAAACCCGATGCAGTCGCTAAGAACGTCATCGGTCAGATCTATTCCCGTTTCGAAAATGCCGGCCTGAAGATCGTTGCCGCTCAGATGCGTCACCTGAATCGCACTGAAGCCGAAGGTTTCTATGCTGTGCACAAGGCACGTCCATTCTTCAAGGATCTGGTCGATTTCATGATCTCCGGCCCCGTCATGATCCAGGTGTTGGAAGGCGAGAACGCAGTGGCTAAGCATCGTGACCTGATGGGCGCGACCGATCCCAAGAAGGCAGACAAAGGCACTATCCGTGCTGACTTTGCAGACAGCATCGACGCTAACGCTGTACACGGCTCTGACTCTGCTGAGAACGCAGCGATCGAAATCGCCTATTTCTTCGCCGCCAAGAACGTACATTCACGTTAATCAATGAAGCAAAACCTCCTCGATTTTGATGCGCAGCAGATGACTGCATGGTTTGCGGAACAGGGCGAAAAGCCCTTCCGCGCCAAGCAGGTGTTGCGCTGGATATACAAAAGCGGGGAGTCCGATTTCGATGCGATGAGTGACTTGGCCAAGTCACTGCGCGAGATGTTGAAGCAAAAAGCCTGTATCCAGACACCCACCGTGGTGCGCGAAGAGACCGCCACTGACGGTACGCATAAGTGGTTGCTGGATGTGGGGACGGGCAATGCGGTGGAAACCGTCTTCATCCCCGAAGAAGATCGGGGTACTCTGTGTGTCTCGACACAGGCCGGATGCGCACTGGATTGCGCGTTCTGCTCCACGGGCAAGCAGGGTTTTAACCGAAACCTGTCGACTGCCGAGATCATAGGCCAAGTGTGGTGGGCCAATCGTCAGCTTGGCAAGAATGCTGATGGCAATTGGCCGATCACCAACGTGGTGCTGATGGGCATGGGCGAGCCGCTGCTCAATTTCGACAGCACGGTGAGTGCGTTGAATCTGATGTTGGACGACAATGCCTACGGCTTGTCGCGCCGCCGTGTGACGGTCTCCACTTCGGGCGTCGTCCCGGCGATGGATAGATTGCGCGATGAGTGTCCGGTGGCGTTGGCCATCTCGCTGCATGCGCCCAACGATGCACTGCGCAACGTGCTGGTGCCGATTAATCAGAAGTATCCGTTACGCGAATTGATGGCGGCCTGCCAGCGCTATCTGGAGAAAGCGCCGCGCGATTTCGTCACTTTCGAGTATGTAATGTTGGCTGGCGTGAATGACAGTGTGCAGCATGCGCGCGAGTTGATCGAGTTGGTGCGCGATGTGCCGTGCAAATTCAACCTCATCCCGTTCAATCCTTTTCCGCAGGCACCGTATCAACGCTCGGACATGGAAGTGGTGAAGCGCTTCCGAGATGTGCTGATGCAGGCGAACATCGTGACCACTATCCGCAAGGTGCGCGGCGACGACATCGCGGCAGCCTGTGGTCAATTGGCAGGGCAAGTTCAAGACAAGACCAAGAGGACGATGCATCGTCTAGTGGAGGCTGGTCAATGAGGTCGCTATTCGTCTTGCTGGTTGTACTTTCGTTGGCTGGATGCGCCTCCAAGGGAGATGGCGAGCAGACTTCATCGCAACGCGCGCGCGGTATCGCCACGATTCACACGGAGTTGTCTGCCGCGTATTACGGGCGCGCCCAATATGCGATCGCTTTGCAGGAATTGGGCGTCGCTTTGCAGGCGGATCCGTCCTATGCACCTGGCTATAACGTGCGCGGATTGATACGCATGGCCTTGCACGAGGATGAGCAAGCCGAGGTGGATTTCAAACGCAGCATTAAATTGGACCCGAACTATTCCGATGCACATAACAACTTTGGATGGTTCTTATGCCAGCGTGGTCGCGCCAAAGAATCGGTGCCCCAGTTCTTGGAAGCACTGAAGAACCCTCTATATGCGACACCGGAAGTGGCCTATGCGAATGCCGGTTTGTGCGCACTTAAGGCGGGTGAGTTGGCTGCTGCCGAAAGCTATCTGCAACGTGCATTGATCTTGCGTTCTGATATGCCGGAAGCTTTGTATGGTTTTGCGGATGTCAGTTTTGCCAAGGCCGATTATGCTTTGGCCAAAGCCTACCTCTTGCGCTTCCAACAATCGACACAGGACTTGGATGCTGAACAATTGTGGTTGGCCGTTCGTATCGAACGCAAGATGCGCGACCAGAATTCAGAGGCAAGTTATGCCATGCAACTCAGTAAACGCTTCCCTGATTCACGCGAAGCACAGCTACTCCAAATGGGTGAATGATGGATACCGCGCCAGATACTCCAAGCATGACTGAGCCTACGGCCGTACAAACAGTTCCGGCAAGTGTCGGCTCGCTATTGCGTGCTGCAAGAGAGGCACAAGGGCTCACTGTCGCTGATGTGGCCGAGCGTATCAAGTTCAGCGTAAGACAAGTGGAGGCCTTGGAGGCGGACAAGAACGAGGCTTTGCCCGAAGGTGCATTCTTGCGGGGTTTCGTTCGAAGTTATGCGCGCACTTTGCATCTTGATGAGATTCCGTTGTTGGCGATGATGTCTCCTTCCCATATACAGCATGGGGATGTGAGTGATGTGCAAGCAGGCGGCTCGGAGTTTCCCACCTCCCAAGCCTCGAACAAAAAGAACATATATTTGCTCGGAGGCGCGCTGGTGATGGCGGCCATGTTGGGACTATTTGTCTGGAGCCAGCAAAAGATAGCTGTGGTCGAAAAGGTTGTGATCGAAGAAGTGAACATCCCTGAAATGATCGCGGCATCTGCGCCTCTGCCTTCTTCTGGTGTGGTTGCTGCTTCCGCAGTCGATGTGACGGTTGGCGAAAATAAGATTGTGCAAACAACGCCGCCGAGCACCGTCGTAATGCAGCCGAAAGCGCTTGAGATCGTTAAGCCGGTTGCCGCTCCGGCGAAGACGGTAGTACCACCTGCTGTTCCGGTTCCTCCGACCAAGCCTAAGCAGGTAACGCCATCCCCAACGGCTAGTGCTTCGTCTAATGCGGTGGGCGAGAAGTCGACGACCGCGCTCGATCAGTTGAAAAAGCGTCCTATCCACATAGTGTTCGCTGAAGATTCTTGGATGGAGATTGTCGACACGAGCGGTGAAGTCTTGCTGTCACGCATGAACTTGGCAGGCACAGAAAAATGGATCGGTGGCGGTCGTCGCGCCCCTTATAAGGTCGCCATCGGCAAGGCGGCGGCAGTCAAGATTTTTTACAAAGGTCGCGAAGTCGATCTGACGAAATACAACCAAACAGGGGTTGTGCGTTTGGTTCTGGAATAAAGCAATGAGTCATCTCCATATAGTGCGTCGCAAGACGAGTTCGGTTCAGGTAGGCGATATCCGCATCGGTGGTGATGCGCCCATCGTGATCCAATCCATGACCAACACGGACACGGCGGATGCCGTGGGTACGGCAAAGCAGGTGTATGAATTGGCGCAAGCCGGTTCGGAGTTGGTGCGTATCACCGTGAATACTTCCGAGGCTGCCGTTCAAGTCCCGATCATCCGCAAGATGCTGGACGATATGGGGTGCGATGTGCCGCTCATCGGAGACTTTCATTACAACGGCCATCGCCTGCTCACCGAGTATCCGGAGTGCGCTCAAGCATTGGCGAAATACCGGATCAATCCGGGCAATGTGGGCAAGAACCGCAAGGGTGAAGATCAGTTCGCCATGATGATTGCGGTGGCGAAGCAGTATGACAAACCGGTGCGCATCGGCGTCAACTGGGGCAGTCTGGATCAGGATTTGGTCGTGCGCATGATGGATGAGAATTCCAAGCTGGCGCAGCCTAAAGAGGCGAACGAAGTGACGCGCGAGGCGCTCATCGTTTCCGCGCTTCAAAGTGCTCAGCGCGCCGAAGAATTGGGACTGCCGCATGACCGTATCGTATTGTCGTGCAAGGTGAGCGCGGTGCAGGACTTGATCGCGGTATATACCGAGTTGTCCAAGCGCAGCGATTACCCGTTGCATCTTGGTTTGACCGAGGCGGGAATGGGCTCGAAAGGTATCGTTGCATCCACTGCCGCATTGTCCGTGTTGTTGCAGCGCGGCATCGGCGACACCATCCGTATCTCGTTGACCCCCGAGCCGAATGGTGATCGTACGCAAGAAGTCGTGGTGGGGCAGGAGATATTGCAGACCATGGGGCTGCGTTCATTCGCGCCGATGGTGACTGCCTGCCCGGGATGTGGCCGTACCACCAGCACGGTGTTCCAAGAATTGGCGCAGGATATCCAGCGCTATCTGCGTTCGCAAATGCTGGTATGGCGCGAGCAATATGTGGGCGTGGAAGAGATGGATGTGGCGGTGATGGGTTGTATCGTCAATGGTCCTGGTGAAAGCAAGTTGGCGAACATCGGCATCAGTCTGCCGGGGACGGGCGAGACACCATCCGCTCCTGTGTACGTCGATGGCGAGAAGGCGGTGACCTTGCGCGGTGAGAACATCGCGCTGGAATTCCAGAAGATAGTCGATGACTATGTCGCCAACAAATATCCAAAACGCGCGGCAGGTGATAAACCGGTCAAGCGTATCGAAATCAAAGCGATTTAATACAAGATGAGTAATCCCACCTTGCAAGCCGTAAAAGGCATGAACGATATTTTGCCGGATGAAGCGCAGTTGTGGCTGTGGTTCGAAGATACGGTGCGTGACTGGCTCGAAGGTTACGGTTATCGCAACATTCGTATGCCTTTGGTGGAACCGACTGCGCTGTTCAAACGCGCCATCGGTGAGGTGACCGACATCGTTGAGAAAGAGATGTATAGCTTCGAGGACAGCCTCAACGGTGACCAGCTCACCCTGCGTCCCGAGGGAACGGCCTCCTGCGTGCGTGCGGTGTTGCAGCACAATCTGCTGTATAACGCGCCGCAGCGCTTGTATTACCAAGGGCAGATGTTCCGTCACGAGCGTCCGCAGAAGGGACGTTATCGCCAGTTCCATCAGGTCGGCGTAGAGGCATTGGGCTTCGCAGGCCCGGACATCGACGCCGAGCAGATCGTGATGTGCGCGCGCTTGTGGAAGAAGCTCGGTATCCGCGATGTGGCCTTGCAGATCAATACACTGGGCGATGCCGCCTCGCGTCAACGCCATCGCGAGAAACTCATCGCCTATTTAGAGCAGCACAAAGAGGCGCTTGATGCAGAGGCTCAGCGTCGTTTGTACAGCAACCCGTTGCGTATACTCGATACCAAGAATCCGGCGATGCAAGAGCTGGTGAGCGCCGCACCGAAGTTGATGGATGAGCTGGACGAAGACGCGCTGATGCATTTTGAAGCGGTACAGGCGATCTTGCGGCAACATGGTATCGCCTACGAGATCAACACCCGCTTGGTGCGAGGCTTGGATTACTACAACCGTACCGTGTTTGAGTGGGTCACCACGCGCCTGGGCGCGCAGGGTACGATCTGCGCCGGTGGGCGTTTCGATGGGCTGATCGAACAGATTGGAGGCAAGCCTGCACCGGCCTGCGGTTTTGCCATGGGCGTGGAGCGGTTGTTGGCTTTGTTGCAGGAAGATGGGATGCAGAACCCATCCGCTCCTTTGGATGTGTACGTGGTACATCAGGGTGAGCAAGCGCAACACTTGGCTTGGCAAGTGGCCGAGACGCTACGGGATGAAGGCTTGAAAGTGTTGCTGCATTGCGGCGGGGGAAGTTTCAAGTCGCAAATGAAGAAGGCGGACGGTAGCGCCGCCTCTTGTGCCATCATCATCGGTGATGACGAGGTACTTGCGAACGCAGTCATGTTCAAGCCTCTGCGCAGCGGTGGAGAGCAGCAACGTGTCGGCTTGGATGGATTGCAGCAGAAGATTCGTGAATTGATCAAATAAAGGAAAGAAAATGGCAGAGTTAGATTTGCATGAACAGGAACAGGTCGATGCGCTGAAGGCGTGGTGGAAAGACAACGGTAAGTGGGTGGTCGGTGTGTTGGTGATCGGTTTGCTGGCTTTTGCCGGGATGCAGTTCTGGAAGAAGCATCAAGCCAGCCAGGCTGACGAGGCTGCCAAGCTCTATGTGGAAGTGATGAAACAGGTGTCGACCAACGATGCCAAGCGCATCGGTGATGCAGCGGATGCTTTGGCTAGCAAATATGGCAGCAGTGCCTATGCGCCGCGTGCCCAACTGTTGGCGGCACAAGCCAGCTTGCAGGCTAAAGATGTGGCTCATGCCAAAGCGCAACTGTTCTGGGTCATTGAACATGCCAAGGAAGTCGCACTGCAAGATGCTGCCCGTTTGAAGCTGGCAAGTGCGCTGTTGGATGAGAAGAAATATGACGAAGCCCTGAAGCAGTTGGATGCGGCACATCCCGAGTCTTTCACCGGCTTGTATGCAGACCTGAAGGGCGATGTGTTGAGCGCGATGGGTAAGGTGGTCGAAGCGCGCGCAGCCTATCAGCAGGCGTTGGATAAGACCGATGCCAAGAGCATGTATCGCAACCTGATCCAGTTGAAACTGGATGGTTTGGGCGCAGCAAAATGAGATCAGGTCGTCTTCTAGCGTTCGCCATGACTGTGGTGCTCGCTGCTTGTAGCAGTGACAAGGCTTCTGTCGAGCCAGCCAAGCTGGTTTCATTCACGCAATCAGCCAAGGTGGAAGTGCGCTGGAAACAAAGTGTGGGCGAGGCTGGATTCAGTGTGCTGACACCTGCGGTCACCCGCGAAGGTGTGTTCGCTGCCGATAGCAAATATGTATTCCGTTTCGATCGCAGCAGCGGCAGGCAAGTGTGGCGTATCGAGCCGGGATTCACCATCTCTGGCGGGGTCGGTGCGGGCGATGGATTGGTGTTGGTGGGGAGCGACAAGGGGGAAGTCGCCGCCTATGAAGACGAAACGGGTAAGTTGCGCTGGAAGACGAAAGCGTCTAGCGAAGTGCTGAGCGCGCCCAAAATCGCCGATGGTGTCGTGGTGGTGCGTACGGGCAATGGACGTATCGCGGGATTGGATGCACAGGATGGCAAACGCATCTGGTTGTATGAGCGCTCCACGCCAACGCTGATCGTGCGTAACCATGCGGGGATTGTGATTCGCAACGGTATGGTCTATGCCGGTTTCGCCGCAGGTAAGGTTGCAGCGATCGGGCTTACCAAGGGCGTGGTCATCTGGGAGTCGGCGGTATCACAACCCAAAGGAAACACAGAATTGGAACGAATCAGTGATATCACCAGCCTGCCCGCAGTGGACGACACGCAAGTCTGTGCCGTGGCATTCCAAGGGCGCGTCGCTTGCTTCGATGCAGTGCAGGGCGGTACTTTGTGGACGCGCGAATTCTCCAGCGACAAAGGCTTGTCTTTGTTTGGTACCAACCTTTACATCACAGATACCGACAGCAACGTGTTGGCAGCGGATAAGGCGAGCGGCAGTTCTCTGTGGAAGAACGATCAGTTGTCGTTCCGGGCTGCGACAGCGGCCTTCCCTCTGGATGATTTCCTGTTGGTAGGCGATTACGAGGGCTACATCCATGTGCTGAAGCGCGAAGACGGCAGCTTCGTCGCGCGTCAAAAGACCGATGGCAGTCCCATCCTGACACCGCCGGTCACTCTGGGTGACGGCGCTTTGATACAAACCAGCGAAGGCGAGCTGTATTCCATCGCCATCCATTAACTAAATCATGTTACCCACACTCGTACTCGTCGGTCGTCCCAACGTCGGCAAATCCACTTTGTTCAATCGCCTCACGCGCAGCCGTGATGCATTGGTGGCCGACCAACCCGGATTGACCCGCGATCGCCACTACGGCAAAGGCCGTGTCGGTGAACGTCCCTATCTGGTGGTCGACACCGGTGGGCTGGAGCCGGTCGCCAAAGAGGGCATCATGTACGAGATGGCGAAGCAGACGCGTCAGGCGATCGACGAAGCAGACCTCGTTCTGTTCATCGTGGATGGCCGTGCAGGATTGACTCCGCAAGACCGCATCATCGCTACACAGTTGCGCAAGACAGGACGTCCGCTGATGTTGTTGGTGAACAAGGCGGAGGGCATGCAGAGCACGCGTGTCACCGCCGAGTTCCACGAACTTGCCTTGGGTGTCCCTATCCCCATCTCTTCCGCACATGGCGATAACGTCACCGAGATGATCGGCCTTGCGCTGGATGAATTGCCAGCTTTCGAAGAAGAGACCGAAGAAAAATCGAATCATCCGAAGCTGGCCATCGTCGGTCGTCCCAACGTAGGCAAATCCACTCTGGTCAATGCCATCCTTGGCGAAGAGCGCGTCATCGCCTTCGATCAACCGGGCACGACGCGCGATTCCATCTACATCGATTTCGAGCGTGGCGGCAAGCAATACACCATCATCGATACCGCCGGTGTACGTCGGCGCGGCAAGATCGACGAAGCCATAGAGAAGTTCTCGGTGGTGAAGACTCTGCAAGCTATCGAAGACGCGAATGTGGTCGTACTGGTGGTTGATGCGCGCGATCAGATCACCGAGCAGGATGCACACCTTGCTGACTTCGTATTGCAAACTGGTCGTGCGTTGGTGCTGGCGGTGAATAAATGGGATGGTCTGGACGAATACAAACGCGATACGGCCAAGCGCGACATCGAGCGCAAGCTGCATTTCTTGAGTTTCGCCAAACGCCACTTCATCTCTGCATTGAATGGAACCGGGGTGGATGCATTGCTGAAGTCGGTGAATCAAGCCTATGCAGCGGCGATGGCGAAGTTACCAACACCCCAACTCACGCGCGTGTTGTTGGCTGCTGTCGAGAAGCAACAACCTCCGCGCGGCAGTATCTTCCGTCCCAAGATGCGTTATGCCCATCAAGGCGGAAGCAATCCACCGCTCATCGTGGTTCACGGCAGTGCTTTGGATAAAGTGCCGGAGACCTACCGTCGTTATCTGGAAGCATGTTTCTGCGATGCATTCAAACTGGAAGGCACACCGTTGCGCATCGAATTCAAATCAGGCAAGAATCCCTTTGCGGATAAGGCTCCACGCCCATTGACGGAGAGTGAAGAGCGAGCAGCTCATCGTGCCCGCATCCGGGGACGTCGCATGTATGGCTAAATGCCATCGGCTTCCTAAATTCTTGTTTTTCCATTACAGTGACACCGTCTTAACCACAATAAGAGTCGACAACATGAGTACAAAAGGGCAACAACTACAAGACCCGTTCCTGAATGCATTGCGCAAGGAACATGTGCAGGTCGCTATCTACCTCGTCAACGGTATCAAGTTGCAAGGCCAGGTCGAATCTTTCGATCAGTATGTGGTGCTATTGAAGAACACCGTCACCCAGATGGTCTATAAACACGCCATCTCCACCATCGTTCCCGCGCGCGCCGTTACTATCCCTTTTGACGCTGAGTGATGTCTGAATCAACCACCGTCGCCAATACGGCGGTATTGGTCAGTCTCGACTTTGGCGCACCCGATTACGCAGAAAGCCTGGAAGAATTACGCCTACTGGCAGAAAGTGCCGGTGTGCGGACTCTCGCACTGATCGAAGGGAAGCGTCAGCGTCCCGATCCGGCGACGTTCGCGGGCAGTGGTAAGGTCGATGAGATCGCCGCGCTGGTCGAGGAATTGGAAGCTCCCCTCGTCATCTTCAATCATGACCTTTCTCCTGCGCAGATGCGCAATCTGACTACCAAGATACAGACCCGAGTCATCGATCGCACCATGTTGATCCTGGATATCTTCGCCTTGCGCGCGCAAAGCCACGAGGGCAAGGTACAAGTCGAGCTGGCGCAGCTCAAATATCTGTCTACCCGTTTGGTAGGCATGAATATGGACATGGGGCAGCAGAAGTTCGCGGTCGGTGCGCGCGGTCCCGGCGAGACTCAGTTGGAGCTGGATAGGCGCAAGCTGGATAGGCGTGTGCATCTGCTCAATGAACGTTTGAAGCAGCTCAAGCGCCATAGAGAGTTGCAGCGAAAGGCGCGTAACCGCTCCGAAGTGATGTCTGTCTCCATCGTGGGTTACACCAACGCCGGAAAGTCGACGTTGTTCAATCGGCTGACCAATGCGAACGTCTATGCTGCTAATCAGTTGTTCGCCACGCTGGATACCACGGCGCGCAAGATATTCCTTGAGGGTGACAGCCCTAGGCAAGTCATTTTGTCTGATACGGTAGGCTTCATCCGGCATCTTCCTCATGGGTTGGTGGCGGCTTTTCGCAGTACGCTCGAAGAAACGGCGCAGGCCGATCTGTTGCTCCATGTCGTTGATGTGAACAGTCCCGAGCGGCACGACCAAGTGGCGGAAGTCAATAAAGTCTTGGCCGAGATCGGCGCGCAGAAGATTCCGCAGATCGTGGTCTATAACAAGATTGACCTGCAAGCCTTGCCGTCAGGCGTTAAGCGTGATGAATATGGTAATATCACGGCCGTTAATTTAAGCGCAAAAACTGGCGATGGATTGTCTGATCTGCGTGCTGCGCTGATAGAGGTCAGGGATAGGCCAAGCGTGGTAGAACAGGCCGTAGAGTGGCATCCCCTTAACGATCATTAGCAACAAAGGTGTAACTATGGGATTGAATGACCCGCAATGGGGCAATAAGAATGGTGGCGGCCCTCCTGATCTGGAAGAGGTGATGCGCAACCTCAATAAAAAGATCCAGTCTCTTTTCGGCGGTTCCGGAGGCGGCGCTCCCAATAAGTCCGGTGGAGGTGCAAGTGGAGGCTTTGGCGGCAGTATCGGTCTAATCTTCATTATCGTCGGGCTGATCTGGATCGGTAGTGGTTTCTACATTGTGGACGCCAGCCAACGCGGTGTCGTGCTACGTTTTGGTAAACAAGTGGAAGTGACTGAAGCCGGTCCTCGATGGCATCTGCCGTACCCGGTAGAGACGGTGGAAGTGGTCAACCTCAGTCAGGTGCGCACGGTCGAAGTGGGTTATCGCGAGAACGTGAAGAACAAGATGTTGAAAGAGTCTCTCATGTTGACGGATGACGAGAACATCATCGACATCCAGTTCGCAGTCCAATATTTCCTGAAAGACCCCGGCGAATATCTGTTCAACAACCGCGCAACGGATGAGAACGTGCGTCAGTCGGCCGAGACTGCCATCCGTGAGGTCGTCGGCAGAAGCAAGATGGACTTTGTGCTGTATGAAGGACGCGAACAAGTTGCCGCATCGACCACTAAGTTGATGCAAGACATCTTGGATAAGTACAAGTCGGGTATCGTCATCAGCAAGATCACCATGCAGAACGCGCAACCACCTGAGCAGGTGCAAGCAGCGTTCGATGATGCGGTCAAAGCGGGGCAAGACCGCGAACGTCAGAAGAACGAAGGCCAAGCCTATGCTAACGACGTGGTGCCGAAAGCCAAGGGGGCGGCGGCACGTCTGATGCAGGAGGCGGATGGTTACAAGCAGAGCGTGATCGCGAACGCGGAAGGTGATGCCAGCCGCTTCAAGCAGATCCTAGTCGAGTATGAAAAGGCGCCTAGCGTGACACGTGAACGTATGTACATCGACATGATGCAACAGATACTCACCAGCAGCAGCAAGGTGTTGATCGATCAGAAAACAGGTAACGGTAGCTTGTTGTATCTGCCCTTGGATAAGTTGATCCAAAGTACCAATCCGACGGCATCACCTGAAGCGGTACAAGCCGCTCAAGTGGCGAAGGTGGCGGAACAGGCCGCTACACCCGTGAGTGAGTTCGCGCCACCGCGCGTACGTGATTCCTCGTTAAGTCGTGATCGGGAGGCTCGCTGATGAACCAGAAGATGAAAAATATATTGGTGGGCGCAATCGTTCTGTTGATCTTGGTGGGCATGAGCGCATTCGTGGTAGATCAACGCCAGACGGCCATCGTGTTCCAATTGGGTGAGGTGATGCGTGTCGAAACGACGCCAGGTCTGAAGTTCAAAGTGCCATTGGTGCAGAACGTGCGCTATTTCGATTCGCGTATCCTTACATTCGATGCCGCCGAACCTGAGCGTTTCATCACTGCCGAAAAGAAGAACGTTTTGGTGGACTCATTCGTCAAATGGCGAATCTTCGATGTGAAGCAGTATTACATCAGTGTGGGCGGTGATGAGGCACGTGCGCAGACCCGTTTGATGCAGACGGTCAATTCGGCGATGCGCGAAGAGTTCGGCAAGCTCACCATCCACGATGTGGTATCTGGCAAGCGCGACGAACTGATGCGTGTCGTGCAGGAGAAGACCGATGGTGACGCACGCAAGATCGGTGTCGAGGTGTTGGATGTGCGCTTGAAACGCGTGGACTTTCCTGTGGAGATCAGCGACTCGGTGTATCGACGCATGGAAGCAGAGCGTAAGCGTGTAGCGAACGAGCTGCGCGCCACGGGTAATGCGGAAAGCGAAAAGATACGCGCCGATGCAGATCGTCAGCGTCAGGTGATCTTGGCGCAAGCCTATCGCGATGCACAGAAGATCAAGGGCGAAGGCGATGCCAAGGCATCTTCACTGTATGCCGGTGCATTCGGCCGCAACTCGGAGTTCTATGCCTTCTATCGCAGTCTGGATGCATACAAGCAGACCTTTAAGAACAAGAGTGACGTGATGGTGCTCGATCCGAGTTCTTCCTTCTTCAAGTATCTGAAGAGCTCCAACAAGGGCGGCGGAAAATAGTCTGAGTGATGGGTGATTATTGGCTGGTCGCCTTTGGATTGATGTTGGTGCTGGAAGGGATCATGCCATTCCTGTTCCCTGCTGAGTGGCGAGAGACATTGCGCAAAGTCGCTCAGTTCCAAGACGGACAAGTGCGTTTTCTTGGACTCACTTTGATGTTGAGTGGGTTGTTACTGATTTACTGGATCAAATGATGAATTGGTTGTTACCTGAAAACATTCAAGACATGCTACCGGACGAGGCATGGCGCATCGAAGGGATGCGTCGTGAAGTGTTGGAACATCTTCGCCTCTCCGGGTATCAGATGGTTGCTCCTCCACTACTGGAATACGCTGAATCTTTACTTATCATCGACAGTGCGGAAATGGATCTGCGTACCTTTAAACTTGTCGATCAGTTGAGTGGCCGTACGCTGGCTTTGCGTGCAGACATCACGCCGCAAGTTGCACGCATCGATGCGCATCTGTTGAATCGCAAAGGCATCACCCGCTTGTGTTATGCCGGAAGTGTCGTGCATACCCAGCCTGCTGGTTTGATGCGCACACGCGAACCGTTACAGATCGGCGCAGAGCTTTACGGACATGGCGGTATCGAGAGCGATCTTGAAGTACAGCGCCTGATGATGCAGATACTGACATTGCTGGGAATAGATCAGGTCCATCTGGATCTCGGACATGTCGGTGTCTTCAGCGCCTTGATGAATGACGCTAAAGTCGATGAGCAATTGGAAGAGCAATTGTTCAGCGCGTTGCAGCACAAAGATGTGCCGACACTCAGTGCACTGGTCAGTGGCTTGCCCAAACAGACGCAGTTGGCGGTGTTGGCTTTGGCACAGCTTTCCGGCGGTATCGAGGTGATTGCACGTGCGAAGGCTATATTGCCGAACCTGCCCGAGATCGTTGCTGCCTTGAACGAGTTGGAACAGGCGGCGAACCAACTTGGATCATTGGCGGGCAACGTCGGTATCGACCTTGCCGAGCTGCGCGGTTATCACTATCACAGCGGCATGGTGTTCGCGGCGTACCATGCAGGCAGCCACGATGCCATCGCCTTGGGTGGACGTTACGACGACGTGGGCAAGAGCTTTGGGCGTGCACGCCCAGCCACTGGGTTCAGTATGGATCTGCGCCAATTGCATGGCTTGTTGGCAAAGCGTGCGCTACCGAAAGCGATTCGCGCACCGTACAAACATGATGCGGCCTTGCAAGATGCCATCGCTACATTGCGCAAACAAGGTGAGGCGGTCGTGGTCGATCTGCTAGGCAAGCAGGAGCATCACGCTGAATTGGATTGCGACAGAGAATTGGTTTTACGTGACGGCAAGTGGATCGTCGTTGCTTCGAAGAATTAAATACGTCTGGATTGGAAAGAGTCATGACTAGGAACGTGGTTGTAATCGGCACGCAGTGGGGTGATGAAGGAAAAGGCAAGGTCGTCGATTGGCTGACCGACAATGCTCAAGGGGTCGTGCGCTTCCAGGGCGGACACAATGCGGGTCATACACTCGTCATTGGTGGTGAGAAGACTGTTCTGCATCTCATACCGTCCGGTATCCTGCGTGAGAACGTGATGTGTTACATCGGCAACGGCGTGGTCGTTTCTCCTTCCGCCTTGCTCAAAGAGATGGATAAACTGGCTGCGGCAGGTGTGCAAGTCTATGAACGTCTGCGCATCTCTGAAGCTTGTCCGCTCATCCTGCCGTATCACGAAGCGATCGATAAGGCGCGCGAGATCGCCAAAGGTGCTGCCAAGATAGGTACGACGGGACGCGGTATCGGTCCGGCGTATGAAGACAAGGTGGCACGTCGTGCCATCCGCCTACAAGATTTGTTCCATCGCAAACGCTTCGCGGCGAAATTGGGCGAAGTGTTGGACTACCATAACTTCGTTCTGAAGAACTATTTCAACGCGCCGACGGTCGATTTCCAAAAGACGATGGATGAAGCGCTGGCGCTGGCCGAGCGCATCAAGCCTTTGGTACTCGATGTGCCGCGCGCATTGTACGAGGCGAACAAGGCGGGCCAGAACCTGTTGTTCGAAGGCGCACAAGGAACCTTGTTGGATATCGACCACGGTACTTATCCCTTCGTTACTTCCAGTAACTGCATCTCGGGTGCGGCCACCAGCGGCGCTGGTATAGGTCCGCAGATGTTGCATTACGTGCTGGGCATTACCAAGGCTTACACCACGCGTGTTGGCTCCGGCCCGTTCCCGACCGAGCTGTACGATGCAGAGTCGAAGCAAGACCCTATCGGCAAGATGCTGGCCGAGAAGGGGCATGAGTTCGGTTCGACCACCGGACGTGCACGTCGTTGTGGTTGGTTCGATGCGGCCGCGCTCAAGCGTTCCATCCAGATCAACGGGGTATCCGGTCTGTGCGTAACCAAGCTGGATGTGATGGATGGCATGGAGACGGTGCGTATCGGCGTGGGTTATAAGATCGACGGACAGTTCAGTGACATCCTCCCGGTCGGTGCGGAGTCGTTGGAGGGTTGCGAGCCGGTGTATGAAGACATGCCGGGCTGGAATGGCACGACAGTGGGAGTGAAGCGTTTCGAAGAATTGCCGATCGAAGCCCAGAACTATCTCAAACGCATCGCCGAGATTTGCGAAGTGCCAGTCGATATGGTCTCGACAGGGCCGGATCGTGACGAGACCATCGTGTTGCGTCACCCGTTCAAGGCTTAATGGAGTTGAAGAACGAAAACGGCACGCATCGCAAAAGCGGTGCGTGTTTTTATTTGAGGGAAAATAGCGAAAAAGAAAATGGCCCGCTTGCGCGAGCCATTCACTTAATTGGTGCCCAGAAGAGGAATCAAACACCTTGCGGCACGTGGGCTTTAGCGCATTTCCTGTAATTTTCCTGTAAATTACAGACGATTTTCAGCTATTTTTTCGGTCATGCACTAATTTAATCTTCCAAATATTGAAGCGGCCATTGCATATCAATTTCATCCAACGGCACAAACACCTTACCTGACGCATCTTTTTCGATCACCATCCATTCAGAAAGCTTGGTTACGTCTTGGTGCATATTGCGATACGGTCGAAACGCAGTCGATAAAAATCTGACATAAATTTGCCGCTTGTTAAGTGAGTTAATTCGGACTAACATTAGTCCACTTAATTGGAATGAGGTGTATCATGCAAACTGTCAACATCCATGAAGCCAAGACTCAATTCTCCCGTTTTGTTGATCAAGCGGAAGCGGGTGAGGAGATTGTAATTGCTCGTGCGGGTAAGCCGGTGGCGCGTTTGGTGGCGTTGGCAAATCCGGATAGCAAGCCGCGCAAGCTGGGGTTGGGCAAGCAGCAATTCAATTTTCCGGCGAATTTCGACAGTTTGGATGCCGCTGAAATTGCAGGTATGTTCGAGCAAGGCAAGTAGATGACGGCGCACGTTTATTTGCTGGATACCAATGTGCTGCTCGCGGCGTTACTTGCACCAGAGCGCTTGCCACCGGAAGTCGTGGCGGGTTTAACCGATTCATCCAATACGGTGTATTTCAGCGCGGCCAGTATTTGGGAGGTGGCCATCAAGCGTTCGTTGAATCGGACGGATTTCAATTTTTTACCCGAAGATATTCATCGACTGGCATTGGATACGGGCTTTACCGAGTTGCGTGTGAAGGGTGAGGATTGTTACCCATTAGTGAATTTGCCTTGGCATCACCGCGATCCGTTTGATCGTTTGCTGATCGCACAATCACAATCATTGCCTGCCTATTTACTTACGACCGATGGCGTGTTGAGCCAATACACCGAGTTGGTTGTTCATCTGACCTTGAAACCATAAGTGCGGATGAGATCAATGTGCAATGGCCGCTGCAATGTTTGGCGGTTTGAGTTAAGAGGGTAAAACCAACTCTGCCGAAACTATAAAACCCAACAAGGACAGGCTTTATAGAGGCATATATATTC
>JARCRR010000161.1 GCA_029850565.1 Gallionella sp.
GATTTCAACCAGTGGCCTACATTTGCACCCATGTGGATGCTCTTTCTGAGTTGTATTGCGGCCAGTTCGGGCTCCACCGGCGGCGGCATTAAGATGATTCGCACGCTGGTGTTGGTCAAGCAGGCTGGACGTGAATTCTTGAAGTTGCTACACCCTGCCGCAGTTAATCCAATGAAGATAGGCGGCCAAGTAGTTGCGAACAACATCGTGTTCGCCGTGCTTGGCTTCATCTTCTTATATTTCATCAGCATCGCCAGCCTCACTTTTGCACTGCTAATTAGCGGGCTAGACTTCATTTCGTCCTTCTCTGCCGTGATCGCTTGCATCAATAACGCCGGCCCCGGACTCAACCAGGTCGGTCCGGCAGGTAACTACCAAGGACTCACCGATTTTCAGACTTGGGTATGTACAACAGCGATGCTGATCGGGCGGCTGGAGATATTCACCGTGCTCATCCTGTTCACCCCGCAGTTCTGGCGGCGCTAAACACGTTGAGCACAAGCAGAAAAATAAGGTAGCATCCGCTTTCGGAGGAGTCTCGCGCATATGGCGGGAATAAAATAATAGGGTCAGCAAAGTGAGTGACGGTCTGTCTGGAATTCGGGTAGTACTCATAGACGACAGCAATACCATACGCCGCAGCGGAGAGATTTTCCTTTCTCAGGCCGGCGCTAAGGTGGTGCTGGCGGAGGACGGCTTCGATGGTTTGTCCAAAGTCGTGGCCAACAAGCCGGATGTCATCTTCGTCGATGTGATGATGCCGCGGCTGGACGGCTACCAGACCTGTGCACTCATCAAGAACCATCCTGACTTCAGAAATACCCCGGTCGTCATGCTCACCAGCAAAGATACATTGTTCGACCGGGCACGCGGCAGGTTGGTCGGCTCTGACCAATATTTGATCAAACCCTTCAACAAAAAAAGTTTAATCGCAGCAGTTCTCGAACATACCAAACAATATGAGGATGTAAATCATGGCAATTAAGAAAGTGTTGGTCGTAGACGACTCTCCCACAGAACGTCACGTTTTAGGTGAGGTGTTGAGCAAACAGGGGTTTCAGGTAGTCTTCGCAGAAAGCGGTGAGCAAGGCGTGGCCATGTCCAAGTCCGAATCCCCCGATCTGATCATCATGGACGTGGTGATGCCCGGTTTGAATGGTTTCCAGGCTACGCGGGCGATCACCAAAGACGAAGCTACCCAGCACATTCCCGTCATCATCTGCACCACCAAGGATCAAGAGACCGACAGGCTCTGGGGCATGCGCCAAGGTGCTAAGGATTACGTCGCCAAACCAATCAAAGCTGAAGAGTTGCTCAGCAAGATCGCGGCGCTCGGCTGATTCCGCCAATATGTCCAAGCGTTTCAACCGCCGCGAATTTCAGCAACAGGTATTAGATAAGTTGCAGGCACAGGCTTCCGGCGAAGCCCAGATATCGACGCTTGGGGTGCAGATCGGTCAAGAATCCTGGCTGGTGGAAATGCCTGACATCAGCGAAGTGTTGCCCATGCCTCCGCTCACACCGGTTCCGCTGACCAAGTCCTGGTACTGCGGCGTTTCCAATGTGCGCGGCAACCTGTGCAGCATCGTCGATTTGAATGCTTACTTGCACAATAGCGCAACACCGCGCGATGCGCGCAATCGTGTTCTGCTGTTGGCCTCACACTTCGCCTTCAATACCGGCGTACTGGTTTCCCAAGTGTTGGGTTTGCGAGACATTCACGAATGGCAGCAAAAAGAGATCGGCGGCAGGACGTGTTATCAGGATGGCGATGGTCACGTTTGGTACAAACTCGATATCGGTCAATTGTTGCATCAACCGGAATTTCTACAAATCGGCGTATAAAAATTCCACTGGAAGAAGGAAATCGACATGGCATTCAAACTACAACTTCCCTCTCTCAAGGGAATCGGCAAAGTCAGCGGTGCAGACGGCAGCTCACTAGTAGATCGACCATTACCGCTGATCGGCCATTTACCTTTCAACAAACAATTCCAGATGCTGGGTGCGGCAACGGCAGCGGCGCTGCTGATAGGCATGGTAGCGGGCGCTTTGGACGCAAGAACCACGTCTAACGGCGCACATTATCAAAAGCTTTCCGGCGACTTGGTGTTTCTGACACAACGTTTGGCTAAAGAGGCCGCTTTGGCGTTGCAAGGCAAGCAAGATGCGATCGAGGCGCTGCCTGAGGCGCGGGAGCAAGCAGAACATATTTTGACCGTACTGGATAAAGGTGACGACACCGTCCCGGCAACCAGCGGTGCGGCGCGCGAAGCGCTGGATAAGTTGTTGCCCGAAGCACAGAAATCCTTACAACTCATCAAGGACGTAGAAGCGGGTCGACCCGGTGTATTGACGGTTTCTCGCGCAGCCGACGTGGTGAAAGAACTCGGACCTGAATTGCGCGACACGCTCAAGCAGTTGAGTGCCAGCGGTGCCGATAGTCAGCGCGTCACCCAATTCTCTCTCCTGGTGGAGCGTATCGGTCGAGACGTTGCCGGTATGAATGCCGGCGGATCGCTTGGCGATGAAGCTGCGTCGCAGGCGCTCGCCGCTCTGGGTAGCGACTTGCTCGACGCGGACGAGTTGCTCAGTAGTTTTAATGCCAGCAATCCTGCAGTGATTCAGTTGAACGAGCTATTCGACAGCTACCGCAACACGGTCGAGGCGGTGGTCAGTCAGGTGCAAGTTCTCTTCACCGCCAAGCAGTCCGTTTCCGAGTACTTTGACTCGGTGAGTCTGAGCAACAATGGTCCTTTCGTGGCAAATGCCCGGGCGCTATCCGAAGCCTATCAAGCTTCGCTTTCGGGTCGCCTGACAAGTTATATCGCAATCGTCGCTTTCACTGTTCTGTTGCTATTGCTCGCATTGTTCGCCAAGGTCTTTTTGGCTGATGCCCGGCACCGCGCCCAACTGGCCGAAGCATCGAACAAGCGCAATCAACAGGCCATTTTGCGTTTGATGAACGAGCTGTCCGACCTGTCGGAAGGCGATCTGTCGATCAAGGCGACCGTCTCGGAAGACATCACCGGTGCCATCGCCGATTCGATCAACTACACTACCGAAGAGCTGCGCAGGCTGGTATCGCGTGTTCTTGCCGCTTCGCAACAAGTGTCTAAAGCGACCAATGATGCCTCCACGGTGTCCAAGGAACTGCTGGAGGCGACAAAGAAACAGGCTTTAGAGATTCGTGATGCGGGCGGTGCCGTTGACTTGATGTCCAAGTCGATCCAAGAGGTCGACAGCAGTGCGTCACAATCGTCCAAAGTGGCGCGCCGCACACTGGAGGTGACCGAGCAGGGCGCTCTGGCAGTACGCAATTCTGTGGCCGGTATGGATGGCATCCGCGAACAGATCCAGGATACTTCCAAGCGCATCAAACGTCTGGGCGAAAGCTCGCAGGAGATCGGTGAGATCGTGGACTTGATCTCGGACATCACCGAACAGACCAACGTATTGGCCTTAAATGCGGCGATCCAGGCATCGTCAGCGGGTGAAGCGGGTCGCGGCTTCGCGGTGGTTGCAGCCGAAGTGCAGCGTCTCGCGGAGCGCTCCGCCGAGGCGACCAAGCAGATCGGTCTATTGGTCAAAACGATTCAGGGCGATACACAAGACGCTGTGGCTGCGATGGAAAAAAGCACACAGGGTGTGGTGGAAGGAGCAAAACTATCCGATGAAGCCGGTAAATCATTGCATGAGATCGAGCTGTCCACGCGCGAATTGACCGATCTGGTGAACAGTATTTCGGTTTCCACTCAAGTACAAACCGATATGGCCCGAGAAGTGGCGCTTGTCATGGCCGACATTCTCAAAATCTCCGAGCAAACTTCAACGGGTACTCAACGCACCAGTGCTTCCGTGACCCAATTGGAAGCATTGGCCAATGAACTGAACGGCTCTGTTGCCGGTTTCAAACTTTAAGGGTCAGTGTGACAGCTCCTTTCAATTCCTTGCTGTTGTTGTCGGCCAAGCCGGGGCTGGATCGATCACTGACCATCATCGGTCGAGAAATAGAGAAGTTCTTCGCGGCTGACCGTGATGCTCAGGCGATCTTTGCCGCGTTGGATGAACTACAACGTGTGATCGGTGTGCTACAGAAAGTGCCGATGCGCGGCCTGGTGGTGTTCTGCTCTCAGTTGGAAATCCTGATGAAAGAGCTATCGGCAAGCTCGCAAAACGACTCGGTCATGAGCCATGACGCGATACGGCATGCTTTGTTCGGCCTGACTCATTATCTGAATGCAGTCAGTGCGGGCGCACCCAATGCAACGCTGCGATTGTTCCGTGAGTATCAAGAATTGCATCAGGCACGCGGTTTGGATATGGCATTCGAGCTCGATCTTTTCTATCCCAATCTACAAGTCGATCTGCCGCAGTCTTTGTTGAACGAACCGCAACAAATTGACGCGGCTTCACGCATCAAGAACGAGCGGATGCTGTATCAGCAGAATCTGCTGAAGTGGCTACGCCAGGACAATCCGGCGGAAGCGCTACGCGGCATGATGGCTTCAGTACGCGTGGTGTTGACTTGCGTGGCTCAAGATCATCAACGCGCCTTTTGGTGGGTCGCTGGCGGACTTTTGAATTGCATCCTGCATGATGGCGTGCCGTCTGAACTAAGCGTAAAGAAATCGCTCAGCCGCATTGACCAGCGTATGCGTGCCCTGCTGGATAACAAAGAGTTCGACGAGGAAGAAGCCCTGAGCGAGATGCTTTATCTCGTAGCCCGCAGCCATACGGTGAGCGAGACGGTGCAAAACATCAAACGCACGTTTGAATTGGATGCGTATCTGCCGCAGGAGTCCCCGCTCCAAGCAAAAGAAACGACTGGCGTACTCGAAAACATGCGCGTTCAGTTGGCGTTGGCTGAAGAAGCTTGGGACCACGCCGTCAGCGGTGATGCCGCCGCCTGTAGCAAATTCGTGGGGTTGGCAGAACAGCTTTATCTCTTGTCCGAAACACTGGATCGCGACACTCTGCAATTCCTGTGCAAGCAAATCCACGCCACCGCTCGCCATGCGGATGAGCCCCAGTTAGCACAAAAACTCGCGACAGACATGGCGATGGCCTTGTTGTTGTTGCGTAGTGGTATCGACCGTTACCAGAACTTGGACGGCGGCTTCCATGAGCAAATTCGCTTACTCAATCTGCGGCTGCAAGATGCGGTGACGCTCAAGCCGGAGGATGCCGCCAAACTGGCGAATCTGGTTTCCCTTCATTGTGCGATGCAACAACGTGAAGTGCTGGTACCGCTGGCGTTCGAGATGCAAACCAATCTACGGCATATCGAACAAGCTTTGCCGTCATTCTGCGACGACAACAATCGCGCAGAACTGCCCCGAATCAATTCACTGCTCGCCCAAGTACAGGGCGGATTACACATCCTCTCTCTGGATGTGGCTGAGCAATTGCTGACCGCGGTACAACAGGTCACCGAAAACTGCCAGCTCGGCGCCACGCCTTCTCCGAAAGAGAGTCAAGCAGTCAAAACGGCTTTGACCGCGCTGCAAAACTACCTGCATGGATTGTCGCTGGGATACCAGCCCGAGCAAACGCTGTTGCGCGAAGTGCTGAATGAGTTCATCGCAACACCAGACGAAGCTGCTCAGATGGCAGCCGCTACCACTGAGTCCGCGGCATCGGCGGGTGTTTCGATACGCTCGGGTGATGAAGATACCGAGCTGCTGGACGTGTTTCTGGAGGAGGCGCAGGAAGTCATGCAGACTCTGCGTTCCAGTCTGGAAGAATCTCGCCGGCAGCCGGATAGTCGTGAACCCCTGGTCACCATACGACGCGCCTTCCACACTTTAAAAGGCAGCGGTCGAATGGTGGGTTTGACCGAATTGGGCGAAGTCGCTTGGGCGGTCGAGCGTGCCATGAACAAATGGTTGGCTGAAAACGTTCCTGCCACACCTGCCTTGTTGGATATGGTGGGTGATGCCGAGGTCTTGTTCCAACACTGGGTAGACATGCTGCAAAGCGGTGCGACGACCGCACATATCGATACCTCGCATCTCCTCACGGTTGCTGACTGCATAGAGAACGGCAAAGA